>PMAF01000274.1:30865-48501 GCA_003152455.1 Hyphomicrobiales bacterium | reverse complement strand
TGCTGGTCAAGGAGCGGTGGTTTTAACGCGATGAAACCACTGAATATCCTGCACGTGTTCCGCGCGCCGGTCGGCGGCCTGTTTCGCCATGTGCTCGACCTCAGCCGCGAGCAAATCGCGCGCGGGCACCGGGTCGGATTGATCGCCGATCTGCGCACCGGCGGGACGCGCGCCGATGACGCGTTGCGGCTGATCGCGCCGTCGCTCGCGCTCGGTCTCAGTCGCGTCGCAATGCACCGCCAGCCCAACCCGGGCGATCTATTCGTGCTGGCCCATGTCATCCGCCGCGCCAAGCAGGCGCAGGCCGACGTGGTGCATGGCCACGGCGCTAAAGGCGGCGCCTATTCCCGCCTCACCTTCGGCAACCCGCGCGCCGTGCGCGCCTATACGCCGCATGGCGGCAGCCTGATGTTCAGCCACGACACGCTGGCCGGAAAATTCTATCTGACCACCGAGCGCCTGCTGATGCTGCGCGGCGACCTGTTTTTGTTCGAAAGCGCCTTTAGCGCCGACAGGTTCCGCAACAAAATCGGCGAACCACGCGGCCTGGTACGCGTGGTCCACAACGGCGTCTCGCGCGCGGAATTCGCGCCAGTGGTGACCAGTCCGGACGCAACCGATCTGATTTTCCTCGGTGAGTTGCGGCATTTGAAGGGCATTCACGTGCTGATCGATGCCATCGCACAATTGCACCGCGACGGCCGCAACGTGACCGCAACATTGATCGGCGACGGACCCGATCGAGAGGCGTTGCAGGCACACGCCGAGCGCGACGGCATCAACTCCGCGGTGCGATTCCAGCCGGCTATGCCGGCGCGCCAGGCCATGACGCTGGGCAGGATTATGGTGGCGCCGTCACGGTTCGAATCCCTGCCCTACGTGGTGCTGGAGGCGGCCGCGGCCAGCAAGCCGCTGATCACCACCCAGGCGGGCGGCATCCCGGAAATTTACGGGCCGTTATCCAACACTTTGGTTCCACCGTCCGATCCCACCGCGCTGGCCCGGGCAATCGCCCAGGCCCTCGACCGCCCGGACGCCATGGCGGAAATCACCCAAAAGTTGCGCGAGCGGGTACAGGCGTCATTTTCGGTCGAGGCCATGGCCGACGGTGTGCTCGGGGGCTACTATGCCGCACTTGAGGCCCTCGGCAAAAGTGGCCGTCGTTAAGACTTATTCGAGCGACCCGATAAGCCTTTTTTGAGACTCTTTCCGTAGAAATTTCTGTGAATTAGGGACGATCCCTGCTGCCGCTCCAGGGGCTAGCTGACGGCCGATCGCTGACCTCAGGCATGACCGATATCGACACCCGCCCTTCGATTAATCCATCGGGCGCCGCCGCGATGCTTCACCGGCTGCGCGCCGCGCCGCGCGTGGCGGCCAAAGCGTCGCTGACGCCGGAAGCGCTTGCCGTGGCGGCGACACCTGCCCCGGCGCCGATCTCGCCGATCGTGCTCGCCGGCTTCGTCCGCATGGCCGAATTCGCGCTGATCGTGCTGGTCGGGGTGGCGATTTTCGCGGTCTACCTGTCGCCGACCGAAGCTTTGTTCTGGCATTACGCCGGCGCGATCTTCGCCATCGCGCTGTTGTCGATGTTCGCCTTCCAGACCGCAGACATCTACCAGGTGCAGGCCTTCCGCGGCCATGAGAAGCAGTACATGCGGCTGGCCTCGGCCTGGTCGGTGGTATTCCTGATCGTTATCGGCGCGTCGTTCTTCGCCAAAGCCGGCGAGATGTTCTCGCGTGTTTGGCTCGGCAGCTACTACGTCATCGGCCTGGTGGCGCTGATGATGTCGCGCCGGCTGTTGTTCCTGGCTGTGCGCAAATGGACCCGAGAAGGACGCTTGACGCGCCGCACCGTGATCGTGGGCGGCGGCGCGGCCGGCGAGCACGTCATCGAGGAACTGCAGCGGCAGAAGGATTCCGGCGTCACGATCATCGGCCTGTTCGACGATCGCGGCGATGATCGCAGCAGCACCGATTGCGCCGGCGAGCGCAAGCTCGGCGTCGTCGATGACCTGGTCGAATTCGGGCGGCGCACACGCGTCGACCTGGTGGTCTTTTCGCTGCCGATCTCGGCGGAAGACCGCATCCTGCAAATGTTGAAGAAGTTATGGGTGCTCCCGGTCGACATCCGGCTCGCGGCGCATTCCAACAAGCTGCAATTCCGCCCGCGCTCCTATTCCTACATCGGCAGCGTGCCGGTGCTCCCCGTGTTCGATCGGCCGATCGCCGATTGGGACGTGGTGATGAAATGGCTATTCGACAAATTGATCGGCGGCGCCATGCTGCTCTGCGCGCTGCCGGTGATGGCGGTGATCGCGATCGCCATCAAGCTGGAAAGCCGCGGGCCCGTTCTGTTCAAGCAGAAGCGCTACGGCTTCAACAACGACCTGATCGAGGTCTACAAGTTCCGCTCGATGTATGTAGAGGCGGCTGACGCCAACGCCAGCAAGCTCGTCACCAAGAACGATCCGCGCGTTACCCGGGTTGGACGCTTCATCCGCAAGGCCAGCCTCGACGAACTGCCGCAGCTGTTCAATGTCGTGCTCAAAGGCAATCTGTCGCTGGTCGGGCCGCGCCCGCACGCGGTCAACGCCAAGGCCGAAGCCCAACTCTACGACGAAGCGGTGGACGGCTACTTCGCCCGCCACCGCGTCAAACCGGGCATCACCGGCTGGGCCCAGATCAACGGCTGGCGTGGCGAGACCGACACGCACGAAAAAATCCAGCAGCGCGTCGAGCACGATCTCTACTACATCGAAAATTGGTCTGTGCTGTTCGACCTCTACATTGTGGCGCGAACGCCGTTCGCGCTGCTCAAGACAGAGAATGCGTATTGATCACCGCCCAGGACATTGCGCTCGGTCGCGCCGTGCCGTCGCGCATGCCGGCGGTGCCGGCGGCCGCTCTCAGCGAGCGCCTGCTGCTGATGGTGCTTTACATCACGGTCTTGGCGAGTTCGGTCGCCTTCATCGAGCCGTCGCCGCATGACGCCATGATGGGCGTGCTCGCGCTCGCCTGCCTGATTGCCGGGCTGCGTTTCGAACGTCACGTCGCGCTGTTGTTTCTGCTTTTGCTGGCCTGGAACATCGGCGGACTGCTGTCGCTGTTCAATGTGCCCGGGCAGGAACAAACAGTACAGTTTGGCTTCACCTCGCTCTATTTGGCGTTAGCGGCGGTATTGTTTGCCGGCCTGTTCGCGCACAACACCATGGCGCGCATCGTTGCCGTGCGCTCGGCCTATGTGCTGACCGCGACCGTCATTTCGCTCGCCGGCATCGCCGGCTATTTCAGCCTGTTTCCCCACGCCCATGACCTGTTCGCGACCAACGACCGCGCGCTCGGCGCCTTCAAGGACCCCAACGTGTTCGGCCCGTTCCTGATCTGGCCGGCGCTGGTGGTGCTGGAGCGAATGCTGGCGCGCCGCGCCCGCCTCGGCGACGTATTGATCGTCGGCATCCTGTTGTTCAGCCTGCTGTTGAGCTTTTCGCGCGGCGCCTGGTTTCATTTCGCGGTGTCGTGCGTGATCATGATCGGGCTCGCCTTTCTGACGGCCGAAACCGACCGCAAGCGCATCCGCATTTTTGCCATGAGCTCGATCGGCATCGCGGCGGTGGCGGCATTTTTCGTCATCCTGCTGTCGTTCGATTCGATCGCGAGCATGTTCCAGGAGCGCGCCCAGCTCATCCAATCCTACGACGTCGGCAGCGGCGGCCGCTTCGTCTTGCAGGAACAGGCCCTGACCGCGCTGCTCAGTTTTCCCAACGGCATGGGTCCGTTCGGGTTTTCCAACGCGCACGGCGGCACGCAGCAGCATAACGTCTACCTGCAGGCCTTTCTGGTCTACGGCTGGGCCGGCGGCATTGCCTACATCACGCTGCTGGCCGCGACGCTCTCGACGGCTTTGCGAACCGTATTCGTGCGCACGCCGTGGCAGCCTTATCTCATCTGCGCGGTGGCCGCATTCATCGGCGAGATGCTCGAAGGCTTCGTGATCGACACCGATCACTGGCGCCATTTCTTTCTTTTGCTCGGCATGATCTGGGGCTTGGCGGCGGCGACCATGCATTATCGCCGCGGCCGCCACGATCCACTGCCGGCGGGACGGCTCTCTCATGTCGGCGCTTGAATCCGACCCCACCGACCACCTGCCGCAGCGCCGCAGCGCCTTGCGGCGGCTATGGCAGCGCCTGCCGCAGAATACGCGCAGCCAGATCCTGTTCGACGTCAGCCGCATGGTCGCGCCGCTGCCCGACGCCCATCCGGCCGGCGGATTCCCGCTCGGAATCGCCGGCTTGTTCTCGACCGCCAGCGGCGTCGGCGAAGGCGCGCGCCTCGCTTATGCCTCGCTGGAGGCCGCCGGTTACGCACCCGCCGCCTTCGACCTGAGCCCGGCCTTCGGCCAGGTGGAGCTGAGCGAAGCGACGCAGCGACGCGCGTTGGCGCCCGGCGCCGGCAGCCTGATCGTGCATCACAACGGCCCCTATTTGCCGCACGCCTTGTGGACGCTCGGACGCGCGCAGGTGCGCGGACGCCGCATCATTGGCTACTGGGCCTGGGAACTGCCGCGGCTGCCGGACACATGGCACCGGAGTTTTCGCTACCTGCATGAGATCTGGGTGCCGAGCACCTTTACCCGCGACGCCGTCGCCGCCGCCACCGACAAGCCGGTCCATGTTGTGCCCCATCCGCTGCCGCCGATGACGGCAACGCCGGACATGCGCGGCAAGCTCGGCCTGCCGTCCGACGCTTTGGTCGTGCTCAACGTGTTCCATCTCGGCTCCGCCTTCAGCCGTAAAAACCCGCTCGCCGCCGTCGCCGCATTCCGCACGGCGTTCGGCGAACGCTCCGACCGGGTGCTGGCGATCAAGCTGATCGACAACGGCGCCCATTGGGCAAGACGCCAGCTCGACGCGGCCATCGCCAGCGCCGGCAATATTCGATTGATCGAAGGCATGTTGCCGGAAGCCGACATGGCCGGGCTGATGGCCGACGCCGACATCGTGATCTCGTTGCACCGTTCGGAAGGTTTCGGTCTGGTCCCCGCCCAGGCCATGGCGCTCGGCAAGCCGGTGATCGCCACGGCATGGTCCGGCAATGTCGATTTCATGAACGAGCGCAATTCGGCACTGGTGTCCTACTCGCTCGTTCCGGTGCACGATCCGGAAGGCGCCTTTCAAACCGACAATCAGAAATGGGCCGAGGCCAATGTCGAGGAGGCCGCGCAGTGGTTGCGCCGGCTCGCCGGCGACGCCGATCTGCGCGCCCGCATGGGTGCGGCTGCCGCCAAGGACGTCGCCGCTCAACTCTCGCCCAAGCATTTTGCCAGCGCGGTCGCCGCGCTCATCGAAACGAAGGACCGCCGCTGATGTCGTTGCCGCGTATCGCCATCAATGGCCGCTTCCTGACCCAGCGCGCATCCGGCGTGCAGCGCTTCGCCATGGAGGCTATCAAGGCGATCGACGCATTGCTCGACGGCGATTATGCCGCGCTCAAGGGCCGCATCGAAATTCTCGCGCCGCGCAACGCGCGCAATTTTCCCCTCAAGAACATCCCGCTGCGGCGCGTCGGATATTCCTCCGGTTATGCCTGGGAGCAGTTCGAGTTTCCGCTGCATGCGGCCGGGCAGCTGCTGCTCAACCTGTGCATGCTCGGACCGTTGATGACGAAACATCAGCTGGTGGTCGTGCACGACGCCACCGTGCGCGCGCTGCCGGAGAATTTTTCCCCGCGCTTTCGCGCGGCCTACGGCTTTCTGCTGCCGCGGCTGTGTCGGCGCGCCGACCTGACGGTCACGGTCTCGGAATTCTCGCGCGGGGAAATCGGCAAATGGTACGGCGCCGATATCGCAAAAATGCCGGTGTGCCATGAGGGCGGCGATCACATTACAGCCGTCACCGCCGATCCTTCGGTGCTCGCGCGGCTCGGTCTGGTCGGCCGCAAATTCTTTCTCGGCGTCGGCGTCGACTCGGCGAACAAGAACATCGCCAGCGTGGTTGCCGCATTTCACCAGGCCAAGCTCGACGACACGCTGCTGGTCTTGACCGGCGCCAAGGACCCGAAGGTTTTCGGTCAGATTGCCCAGATCCAGTCGGAAGGCGTCCGCATGGTCGGGTTTATTCCCGACACGGACTTGCGCACTCTGTACGAACACGCGCTCGCGCTGGTGTTCCCCTCATTCTACGAAGGATTCGGCCTGCCGCCGCTCGAAGCGATGACCTGCGGCTGCCCGGTCATCATCAGCGAACAGCCGGCGCTGATCGAGGTGTGCGGTGACGTGGCGCTGCGCTGCCGCGCCGACGATACCGACGGCATCATGCGGCACATGCAGGCGTTGCATTCCGACGCCGGATTGCGCGCGCGGTTATCGGCGGCCGGCAAAGAGCGCGCGCAGGGCTTCACCTGGGCCGCGACCGCGCGGTCCTTGCTCGACGATTGCCTGGCGATCGATGCCAAGCGGGCGGCCTGACATGAAGCGGCGCCTGATCTCCATTCCGTTCTTCCTGCTGCGCACCACCACCGCCGGCGCCGCGCTGGTGACCGGCTTGTTGCAAACCTACGTGTTCGCCCACATCCTCAGCCCGCAGCGGTTCTCGATTTTCATTCTGGTCGCGGCGTTCGGCTATTCCCTATGGCTGATCGACTTCGGCATCGTGAAGATCCTGTTCGTCCGGCTGCGCGCGCGCTTCCTGGCGGGATATCAGAGCGACGCCGTCGCCGGCCACGCCACCGCCGTCGTGCTGTTTTATTTTGCCTTGGTAACCACCGGCGCCCTGCTCTGCTTCGTTTTCATGGCGGCGCACGCAGGCGCCTCGCTACGGGACGCGGCGGAGTTCGGACTGTTCTTCTGGTTCGTCGCGCTCAATCTGGTCTGGTTCGCGTTGCGCAATATTGCCATCGCGGTCGATGAATACGTGCTGTTCGAGGCGCTCGAAACCGTGCGACGCGCGGGTTATTTCGTCGGCCTCGCCGCCGTCCTGTTCGGCCTGCCGCTCATCGTCATGCTGATCGCGCTCAACGCGCTCTGGGCCGTGGTGGTGGCAGCCTGCGTCAGGCGCATGATCGCGCGCGGCGCCTTGCGGCCGCACATCGGCGGCTTTGTCGCCGATTTCGTGTCGTTCTTCCGAGCCAACAAGGCCCAGCTCGTGCGCAGCGGCGCCTACGCGGCGAGCGAGATTTACACGGCCAACTATCCCTATTTGATCGTGCCGATGCTGTTCGGCCTGGGCGCCCCGCCCATCATCCTCGACACTACCTTCAAGGTGTTCCGCGGCGGCGCCACCATTTTCGGCGCGGTCTGCGACATCCTGGTGCCGCGCCAGACCAGCGCATTGGCCGAGCGCGACGGACCGACTTTGGTGCGCGCCACGCTGACGGCGGCCGCGCTTTGCAGCATTCCGGCCGCCATCGCCTGCCTCATTCTCTATTTCGGCGCCGACAAATTATTCCACCTGCTGCTCGGCAACGCGGCGACCATGCCGCCGGCGACCACGCCGATCCTGATCGTGCTGCTGATCGCCAACCTCACGCAGATGGTCTGCCACAGCGTGCTGGTGCACAACGGCTACTTCCGCGAGGTGGCGCGCATCGGCATGGCCGTGGTGACGGCGATGACCGGCGTCGGCGCCTACGCCGTGCTCGCCCACATTGATATCGTGCAATTCCTCGAAGCCTATGTCGCGGTCTACACCTGCGGCGCGGTTGCCGCGGTGGTGCTGATGATCCGCGGGCCGATCCGGCTCGCCCATGAAATCGCGGCCGTGCCGGGCGCGGCGCCGCGCAAGCTCAGCGACGGAAAGGCCGCGCCAGCGACCCGATAAAGGCGCGTGCCGCGCTGAAGGCGCTCCACACCACCGGCGTCTGCTTGATCCAGCGCTTGAGCCGTTGCCCGGCAAGCATTGGCGTGGCGACCAGCGCCCCGCGCCAAGTCACCGGCACGATATAATCGTATAGCTTCAGCTCGGTATCGCACCAGTCGCGCTTATAGCGTTCATCGCCGATGGTGAAATCGAAGATTTTGAAGCCGTGGTCGATGGCGTAGTGCAGCAAATCGTGCAGATGCGCGGCGCCGGGTCCGAAGCGCGACAACTCGCCGTCATCGTAACTCGCCAGCAGGTGATAGTAGCAGCCGCGGTAGGTCAGCGCGAGATTGACCGCGGCGGCGGTCGCGCCGACGTCGAGCCGGCTCACATGCACGAGTGGGCGCGTCACCGGATCGGTGGCGAGCGCGCGATAGAAATCCGCGTGGCCCGGCTTGGCAAACAGATTGGCGACGCCCATGTGGGCGAACGATCGCGCCTTCTGCGCCATCAACGTGTCGAGCGTGTGCAGGATATCGCTGGCGTCCGCCGGGGTGACGAACGTGGGCGCGCCGAATTCACTCAGCTTTTTGCGTTTGGTGCGGTCGCGCCGGCGCGTCGCCGCCGAACGCTTGGTCGTATAAAACGTTTCCCAGTCACCGGTAAGATGCGTCGAATAGGCGCCGCTCGGGGTCATCGTCCCGCCCAGGTGCCGCATCGGATTTTGCTGCGCGCCGACCGTTTCCGGCATTTTTTCCAGGTCGACGACATCGTATCGCAGGCACGGATGCGCTTGCAGGCAGCGCGCGATGTCTTGCCACAACGCCATGAATCGCTTGGCGTCAATTTGCGCGGAGAAATTCGCCGCCAGCAGCGGCGCGTTGTAATCGCAAAGCTCGGAGCCGAGCCAGGTCAGTTCGCGCACAATGCCGGCTTTGCGGACCGCCAGCGGGAGCAGAATTTGAATGGCGCCCGCGCCGTCGCGCCCGACCACGATGGCGGGCGTGACGCCGTTGAGGACGCCGATATGGCGCTGCCAGGCCGCCAGCCAATCGAAGCTTTGGAAAACGGTGCAATCGGCCTGCGGCTCGAAGGCCCGCCAATCGCGCTCGATCGCCGCCAGATCCTCGTAGACGTCGATACGGACGTCGCCGAGGGCGGCGGCGGGCGCCTGCGCCGGCGCGCGCTCGGCGGCCGGCGGAGCGACGGCGAAATGCGCATCAAGTCGGGCTTCAACAGCTTGGGCCATGGCCGTCTCAATATTGGAGCGCTCGAAATGCGATTACGTCCAAGAGACGTGCAGATTTCGTTAACTCGACCGGTTCGCGTGCAAGCCGCGGAGCCTTGTTGCGCGGCGATGAGCGCATCCCTATAGTCCGCGCCGTTCCGGTCGGGGCGTAGCGCAGCCCGGTTAGCGCACTTGTCTGGGAGACAAGGGGTCGTGGGTTCAAATCCCGCCGCCCCGACCAATTATCCCCGTCGCCGGCGGCCCAGCCCGTTATTTCTTGCCTGAATTAACCGCCGCCAGCGCGTCAATGACACCGGCGCCGACGTCCCGTTTGGCGCCCGGAATTGCGCGCGCCGACCCGATCAGATCGTGGCGCACCTCATCGGGCGTGAGCTTCGGATCGCGCGCCAGCAGCAGCGCGGCCACGCCGCTGGCGTGGGCGGCTGCCACCGAAGTCCCGGTGGTGATCTGGTAGCCCCCTTCGGGTGCCGGTTCCAGGACCTGGACGCCGGGCGCGGCCACTGCGACCTGCGGCCCGCGATTGGCTTGCGGCAACAGTCTGTCCTCGGCATCCGTCGCGGTCACGCCGATGACGTCCGGATCGGCCGCCGGATAAAGCGGCGGCGAGCGCGGTCCGGCATTGCCGACCGCCGCGATCAGCACGATGCCGCGACCATGTGCTTTGGCCAGCATGTCGCGGAACATCGGGTCGGCCGGTCCGGCAAAGCTCATATTGACGATGCGCGCGTTTTTGCTCGCGGCCCAATCGAGGCCCTTGAGAATATTGAAGGTGGTGCCTTGCGCGCTGTCTTTGTCGCCGGAGAAGGCGCGCACCGCGAGCAGCTTCACTTTCGGCGCGACGCCTATGAGCCTGGAATGCGCGGCGATGGCGCCGGCCATGCCGGTGCCGTGCATATGCGCCGGTGCCGGCGTGCCGAGCGCGTCGTATTGGTCGGCAATCACACCGGCGAGATCGGGATGGCTTGAGTCGATCTTGGAATCGATCACCGCCACCAGGACGTCGTCGCCATTGGTGATGCGATGGGCTTCCACCAGATGCAGCTTGGGAACGACGTATTGCGCGGCGGAGGGCTCGCTCTGCGACGCGGAGCCGGCGGCTGCCGGCGGTTGCGCCTGTCCGAACTTATAGAGGAAATTCGGCTGCGCCGCCGCGATCCGGCTAAAAGGCAGGATACCGCGCAAGGTCGTGCGCACGGAATTCCTGCCGTCGATGCGCCAGCGCTGCAGGGTGCGGCCGGTGAGTGTGAAGCTCTGCGTCTCCAACAATGCCAATTGCAGGCGACGCGCGACCACATTGAGATATGGTCCCAGCGTGCCGTCCTCGACCTCGAACAGGATTTCGTTGGGCACGAAGGCGGTCACGCCGCGCGGCGGGATGTCGATATGGCGGCCGCGCGCCTGCCGCGGACCCCGCGGCGGCGGATTTTCCGGCGGCGGCGGAGTCGCCGTGACGACCGGGTCCGGAAACAGAAGCGGGCCGAGCAACCATCCGACCGGCCCGAGGAAACAGGACAAGGCCATCCGGTTGACTTTACTCAAGGTCATTTCACGACCGAGCACGATGGTGCCGATCATGGGCGATACAGCGGCGCAAGCGATCGATCCGAACCCGTACCAGCCGAGCGGCGTCAACGGACCACGGCTTGTAATAGGAACATTCGGGTTTGGCGCGACAACCTGCCCCCATGCAGGGAACTGGGTGCCCATCACCGTCGCGATCAACACTATCGCAACCGTCGCGACGGGTCGCATACACAACCCCCACCCCGGTGCGGCACTCAAGTCTCGGAAGCGTTAAGTCGCGCGCCATCGGCACCGGGTTCATGCGGGGCGCGGCAACAGACGAACACTAGCAGCCGTGGAACTATCCGGCCAGCGGGTCATCGTTTCCCCCCAGACCGGCAAGAGCCCTGCCCGAGCCCGGCCAACCGCTTGAAGCGGAGGCAGAACGGCCGGAACCGGGGAGAGATCAACGAAGGCGTCGACGAAGTTCCGCGCTAGTCGGTGCGCGCGCCCGCGGCGTCGATGAGCTTGCGGCATTCGGCAAGCTCGTGCAGCACGGCGTGCAACTTGTGCAAGTCGTCGCGCCCGAGCCGGGCCGCCGGCTCGTGCGGCGCGGCGCGAACCATGGACGCGGCAGGCCGCGGATCGATCGCCGACGATGCCGGCTCCTCCGTGTCAAAATCGGCACCATAGATCGCGCGATCGGTGGGATCGATGCGCGGCACCGGCGCGCTCTGGAGCGCCGGTTCGCGGCGCGCCTCGATGTCGTCGCCACGATCGCCGAGATCGCGGCCGATCAGCGACGACAGCCGGCCGCGCAGACCGCGATCCTCTCCGGCGGCCTCGGCCCCCGACGATACGGGTTCCTCGGCAAGGTCATCCTCGTCGTTGGCGACATGGGGCGGTTGCGGCGCGCCCTCCTGCCAGACCACGGCGACGAATTTCGCGCCCTGCTCGCGCAAAATGCGCTGCACACCGCGGATGGTGTAGCCCTCGCCGTACAAAAGATGGCGGATTCCGCGCAGAAGACTGATGTCGTCGGGACGATAATAGCGCCGCCCCCCGCCCCGCTTCATCGGCCTGATGTCGCGGAAACGGCTTTCCCAGAAGCGCAGCACGTGCTGCGGCAGATCGAGTTCGTCCGCCACCTCACTGATGCTGCGAAATGCGTCCGGCGCCTTGCGATCCAAAGCGGCCCCTCTCGATTCTGAGTTGAACGCAGCACTGGAACGAAATTACGGCGGCAGCCGGGCTATTCGGCGTGTCCGTTGATGCGATGCTTGAGGATCGCCGACGGCTTGAACACCATCACCCGGCGCGGTGAAATCGGCACTTCTTTGCCGGTCTTTGGGTTACGCCCAATACGCTGGCCCTTCTTGCGCACCACGAAAGAACCGAACGAGGAAAGCTTCACGGTTTCCCCGCGCTCAAGGCAGTCGGTGATTTCTTTGAGCACCAATTCCACCAAGGCAGCCGATTCCGTGCGCGACAAGCCCACCTTTTGGTAGACAGCCTCACACAAGTCAGCACGCGTTACTGTTTTACCGGTCATCCCTGCCCAGCCCCCGGCGAAGATATCCCGCTGAATTATCGACGATATTAGCATCGCACCCGGGGGTCAACGGGGCGAACCAAAATATGACACAATGGTAGGCCGCTGCCCCGGCCCGCCCCAGGTCGGGTCCCAGGCGAAACCTTGCGGCTCCACAACCTGGCCGGCCCGAAAAACCGTCCCGCTCACCAGCGCAGCAGCGCCGAAGCCCAGGTAAAGCCGCCGCCCATCGCCTCCAGCAGGATGAGATTGCCGCGTTTGATGCGCCGGTCGGTCACCGCATCGGTCAGCGCCAGCGGGATCGAAGCGGCCGAGGTGTTGCCATGGCGGTCCACCGTCAACACCACCTTTTCGGGCGCGATTCCGAGCTTATGGGCCGAGCCGTCGATGATCCGCTTGTTGGCCTGGTGCGGGACGAACCAGTCGATATCGGCCGCGCTAGTGCCGGTGGCCTTGAAGGCGTCGTCGATCACGTCGGTAATCATGGCGATCGCATGCTTAAAGACGTCGCGGCCCTCCATGCGCAAATGGCCGACGGTCTGGGTCGAGGACGGGCCCCCGTCGACGTAAAGCTTGCTCTTGTAACGGCCGTCCGAGCGCAGGTGGGAGGTCAAAATGCCGCGATCGGCCTGGGTGCCGGGTTGCAGCTGCGCCTCCATCACCAAGGCGCCGGCGCCATCGCCGAACAGCACGCAGGTGGTGCGGTCGTTCCAGTCCAGAATGCGCGAAAAAGTCTCCGCCCCGATTACCAGCGCGCGCTTGAAGCCGCCGCTTTTAAGCATCGCGTCGACCACCGAAAGGGCATAGACGAAGCCCGAACAGACCGCCTGCAGATCGAAGGCGGCGCCGCGGGTGATGCCGAGCCCGGCCTGCACCGATACCGCGGTGGCGGGAAAGGTCTGGTCCGGCGTCGAGGTGGCGAGCACGATCAGGTCGATCGAGTCCGCCTCGACACGGGCATTGGCGAGCGCCGCCCGCGCGGCATGCAGCGCGAGGTCGGAGGTCAGCTCGCCGGGCGCCGCGATATGGCGTTCACGGATGCCGGTGCGCTGCACGATCCATTCGTCGGTGGTTTCCACCGACTTTGCCAGTTCATCGTTGCTGAGAATGCGCGCGGGCAAATAGCTGCCGCAACCAAGCACCACCGAACGCAATAAACTCACGAGGTTGCTCCGCTCGCCACGCGCATCGTCGCGCTTGCCTGCAGGTCGCGCGCCATCGACTCGCCGATCTTGGCGAGCAATTCATAGCGGAACATGTCATAGCCCATGTCGACGGCGGAGGCGAAGCCCTCGGCGTCGGCGCCGCCGTGACTCTTGATGACGATGCCGTTGAGGCCGAGAAACACGCCGCCATTGGATTTGCGGGGGTCCATCTTGTCGCGCAACGTTCGGAACGCCTGGCGCGACAGCAGATAGCCCAGTCGCGCCGCCCAGGTCCGGTTCATGGCGTCTCTGAGATACTGCGCGAATTGGCGGGCGGTGCCTTCCGCGGTTTTCAACGCGATATTTCCGGCAAAGCCTTCGGTCACCACAACATCGACCATGCCCTTGCCGATGTCGTCGCCCTCGACGAAGCCGACATAGTCGAAATGCGGAAAATGGCCCTCGCGCAACAGCCGGCCGGCCTCGCGCACCTGCTCGAGCCCTTTGACCTCCTCGACCCCGATATTGAGCAGGCCGACGGTCGGCCGCTCGATGTCGAACAGCACGCGCGCCATGGCGCTGCCCATGGCGGCGAGGTTGATCAGATGCTGCTCGTCGGCGCCGATCGAAGCCCCGACGTCGAGCACCACCGACTCGCCCTTGAGCGTCGGCCAAAGCCCGGCGAGCGCCGGCCGCTCGATGCCCTCGATCATCTTCAGATTGAAGCGCGACATTGCCATCAAGGCGCCGGTATTGCCGCCCGAGACCACGATATCGGCCTCGCCTTTCTTGACGGCGTCGATCGCCAGCCACATCGAGGATTTGTGCCGCCCGGAGCGCAGCGCCTGGCTCGGCTTGTCGTCCATGCGGATCGACACTTCGGTGTGCACCAGTTTCGAGTGCGCCTTGAGCCGGGGCAGACCGTTCAGCAGCGGCTCCACCACGGCGCGGTCGCCGTAGAGCAGGAACTCGATATCGGGATGGCGGGTGAGCGAAATATCGGCACCCGGCAAGACGACCGAGGCACCATGGTCGCCGCCCATAGCGTCCAGTGCGATGCGAGCCTTGTCAGGCATGGATCGACTTTAGCGGCGCTGGCACAGGCGCCGGCAACTCGGTCAAAGGGGTATGACGCACGAGGGCGACCATAACCGCTGGGCCGCGGCAGACAAGCCGGTTCTGGCAGCGTTCCACCACTTGCCCTCGGGTCACGTTTGTCCGCCGCCGAGATTTTTCTTCAGTGTTTGCAGCGCGGCAAAGGGTTGTTCGCCGGCATCATCGGGCTTCAGCGGCGCGAATTGGACGCCAGGCTTGCGCGGATAGGGGTCGATGCCGAGGATCAGGAACTCGGTCGCTAGCGCGCCCAGGTCGAGCATACCGTTCATCAGCGGCTCCGGCGGCTCGTCGCCGCCGTGCGCGCGTTTGCGGGCGCTTTTGGGCTCGGACTGCGTCCCGCTCGCCGGCGCGAATGCGAGGCCGACCGCCTCCTCGACCGCGCTCTCGATCGGCTCGAGCGTCACCACGCAGGTCTGGCCGACCCGGGCGCTCACCTGGCCGCTAACGTGAACCCCGCTGCCCTGACGGGTCAAATCGAAGACCGCCGAAAGCTGAGGCAAATCGCGCACGGCGGCGAGTTCGGCCACCGCGGCGCGGGTGGCGGCCGGGGCCTCGATCGCCACGTGCAGACCGGCGTCCGGGATATCCTCCACGGCCACCGGCACGCTCCAAAGGTTGCTGGTCTTCTTCATTCAATCAGGCTCTTAACTTATTGATTCCGAGAATTTTTTCCGGTTCCGGAAAGCGCAACTGGCCGCCGGCGAGAGCGGCAGCGGGCTCGGCACCCAGATCACGTAACGCCTCTCGTATATAGGCCGCAAGGCGGGGTGCCGCCGCGGCCGCTGCCGACGCTCCTGCGTAGATATTCCTTTCCAGGGCCGCCACCAGCATCGCATCGTCCGTCGCCGCCCAGGCGGCGCGATAGGCCTGCGAGCGGCCATAAAAGGCCTCGCCCAACTGCCGCATCTGCTTCGGCACTTTCAGGTCGCCGACCCCCATTTCCCGCAGATTATGATCCATATCCTGGCAAAACCGGTCGAAAATCCCCTGCCCGACCTTGTGCAAGCCGGGATCCTGCGCCAAGCGGTCGAGCACCAGGGCCAAATGCAACACGATCAGGTCGAAACGGCCGTTAACCGTGTCGGCGACCGCATAGTCGCAATAAAAGCAGGGCAATCGCGCCTGCGCCACGATCATGCCATACAGGGTGGAAATGGTGTCTGGGCCGCGTGGTTCGCGGCGAAAGAAGGGGAATTTCATTGCGTTGGTTCGGAGCTCACCGGAGCTGTCGCCCGGTACGTGAACGCCCTCGCCGATGCAAGACCGAAATGACGGTGCCGCGTTTGGGGACGACGACCGCTTCCAATTCCATCAAGCCCGTCCGGCTCGCGCTGGCGCTCGCCTGCGCACTGGCGGTTGCCGGTTGCGGCGGCTTCGCTGAGACCCTGCAGCGCGGCTATGTGGCGCAGGAAGGTACCCTCGAACAGATTCCGGTCGGCGCGACCCAGGAGCAAGTCCTGATCGTGCTCGGCACGCCCTCCACCGTTTCCACCGTGAGCGGCCAGACGTTCTATTATATTTCGCAAACCTCGCATCGCGCCGCCGCGTTCCTGCCCTTCGAGGTGAAGGACCAGCGTGTCATCGCGGTTTATTTCGACAAAGATCGCCGGGTGCAGCGGCTGGCCAATTACGGCCTCAAGGACGGAAAAGTCTTCGACTTCATGTCGCAGACGACGTCGACCGGCGGCCGGGACGTCGAATATCTCCGCAACGTTCTCAGAAGCTTTAGCCCCAAACTCATGGACTGAGCGCAACTGTTTGTGCGTTACAAAAAAGGGCCCGCGCGAAGCGGGCCCTTGTTATTTGCATAGACTGCGTTTGCGTCCCGCGGTTTCAGTGCGCCAGCACCGCCAGCAGCAGCAGCGCCACGATGTTGGTGATCTTGATCATCGGATTCACCGCCGGTCCCGCCGTGTCCTTGTAGGGGTCGCCGACGGTATCGCCGGTCACCGCTGCTTTATGGGCGTCGGAGCCCTTGCCGCCGTAATGGCCGTCCTCGATGTATTTCTTGGCGTTGTCCCAGGCGCCGCCGCCGGAGGTCATCGAGATCGCGACGAACAGGCCGGTCACGATGACGCCGAGCAACATGGCGCCGAGCGCCGAGAAGCCGGCCGACTTACCCGCCGCCCCGCCGCCGGCGATCAGATAGATCGAGAAGTAGACGAAAATCGGCGACAGCACCGGCAGCAGCGACGGGATGATCATTTCCTTGATCGCGGCCTTGGTGAGCATGTCGACCGCGCGGCCGTAGTCGGGCTTGCTGGTGCCCTTCATGATGCCGGGGTTTTCGCGGAACTGCCGGCGCACTTCCTCGACGATCGCGCCGGCGGCACGGCCGACCGCGGTCATGCCCATGGAGCCGAACAGATAGGGTAGCAGTCCGCCGAACAGCAGACCGACCACGACGTAGGGATTGGTCAGCGCAAAGTCGAGCGTGACGCCCTGGAAGTACGGATGCGCGGCGGCATCCTTGCTGAAGAACAGCAGATCCTGGTTATAGGCCGCGAACAGCACCAGCGCGCCGAGACCGGCCGAGCCGATGGCATAGCCCTTGGTGACCGCCTTGGTGGTGTTGCCGACCGCGTCGAGCGCGTCGGTCGCCTTGCGCACCTCCTTCGGCAGCCCGGCCATTTCGGCGATGCCGCCGGCATTGTCGGTGACCGGACCGAAGGCGTCGAGGGCGACGATCATGCCGGCCAGCGCCAGCATCGTCGTTACCGCGATGGCGATACCGAACAGACCGGCCAAGCCGTAGGTCACCAGGATGCCGGCGATGATGACGATCGCGGGCAGCGCGGTCGATTCCATCGAGATGGCGAGGCCCTGAATCACGTTGGTGCCGTGACCGGTGACCGAGGCTGCCGCGATCGACTTCACCGGGCGGAAATCGGTGCCAGTGTAGTATTCGGTGATCCAGATGATCAATCCGGTGACCGCCAGGCCGACGATGCCGCAATAAAACAGCGTCGTGGTCGTGAAGGTCGCGGGTCCGGCGGTGAGCGGCACGCCGAAGCCGATCAGCCAATGGATGACGCCGGCGATGCCGATGAGCGAGAGCACGCCGGTCGCGATCAGACCCTTGTATAGCGCGCCCATGATCGACTGGCTGGCGCCAAGCCGCACGAAGAACGTGCCGGCGATCGAGGTGATGATGCAGACGCCGCCGATGGCGAGCGGCAGCGTCATCATCGTCATCAAATGCGGCGTGCCGACGAAGAAGATCGCCGCCAGCACCATGGTGGCGACGATGGTCACCGCGTAGGTCTCGAACA
>PMAF01000274.1:309-30822 GCA_003152455.1 Hyphomicrobiales bacterium | reverse complement strand
CCTTGGTGAAGATGCCGCCGCCGAGACGGGCGAAGATCGAGATCAACGACGCGCCGAAGCCGAGCGCCACGATGGCGTCGATCACGGTGCGGTCGTTCGGCGCCTTATGCAGCGTGCCGGTGAGGAAGCCGAAATAAAGCGTGACGCCGAGCAGCGCCAATCCCGCCACCAGCATGCCGGTGATGGCGCCGGCCTTGAAGGCGAGTTCCAAACCGCCGGCCAGCGTCTTGGTGGCGGCTTGCGCCACCCGCACGTTGGCGCGCACCGACACGTTCATGCCGATAAAGCCAGTGGCGCCCGAGAGCACCGCGCCGATCGCGAAGCCGCCGGCGACCAGCCAGCCGAGCGTGAAGCCCAAGATGACGAAAATCACCACGCCGACAACGGCGATGGCGCTGTATTGGCGCTTGAGATAGGCCTGCGCGCCTTCGCGCACGGCGGCGGAAATTTCCTGCATTCTGGCGCTGCCGGCGTCGGCGCTCAGCACCGACTTGGTCGCCCAGATGCCGTAAACGATCGCGAGCAGGCCACAGCCGACGATCACCCACAATGTGTTCATGGTGGTTTCAACCTCGATTGAAATGGCGCATGCGGAAGGAACGCTCCCGCCGGCGCCAGGAGCGTCGAGGATGGCCGCTTGAAGGGCGCTTCACCCCGACCGGAAAAGCGCGCGGATATAGCCAAAAAGGCGGCGGTAAAGCAACTCGCGATTCTTTCTTATCCCTCCTCCGCTCGCGACCCTCCTCTTTCCGGGGAGGGATAAGAGCCGGGGCCGCAAAAAATACGGGTGATTTTGCCCCGGCGCCTCCCGGGAGCTGGCATGACGCCTTATGAAGCGCGCCCGGCGGGCCGGATGTATACGATTCTATCCCTGTGATTATTGCCCTTTCAAGCGGGGATGGCCGGCGAACCGGCAAGCGATATAGTCAGACATCCGGCAAATGTGGGGAGCGAGACAATATTGAAATCAATCGCGGCGGCCATTGCGATCAGTCTAATGATCGGCTCGGTTCCGGCGCTTGCGAAAGTAAACTGCGAAAAACTTTGCGCGGTCCGCTGCCAAAGTTCGGCTGCCAAGAGCGTGTGCCGCGACCGGTGCCTGCCGGCCTGCGAGGCAAATCACAATCGTTAGTGGCCCGCCCGGCGCCCGAGTCAGGGCCCCGGCTTAGCTCGGTTGCGATGCGTCAGACGGCTGTTGCCGTCGCGCGCTTGCGCATAGTCAGCCACACCAGCATGGCGCCGACCAGGAAAATGGTCGGGAAGATGACCTCGTTGATCGTCGTCCAGCCGAAATATTCGAGCAGTTGGCCAGAGGAAAACGATGCCACGGCCATGCCGCCGAAGATCAGGAAGTCGTTGAACGCCTGCACCTTGTTGCGTTCTTCCGCCCGGTGGCACTCGGTCACCATGGTGGTGGCGCCGATGAAGGCGAAGTTCCAGCCGAGGCCAAGCAGCACCAGCGCGCTCCAGAAATGCGCCACCGTGGTGCCGGAGATGCCGACCGCCGCGGCCAGCACGATCAGGCCCAAGCCGATGCCGGTGATGCGCTCGAGCCCGAAGCGCGCAATCAGCGTGCCAGTAAAGAAGCTCGGCGCATACATCGCCAGCACGTGCCACTGGATGCCGAGCGCGGCGTCGGTGACCGAATGGCCGCAGCCGACCATGGCGAGCGGCGCCGAGGTCATGACCATGTTCATCATGGCGTAGCTCGCCATTCCGCAGGCGACCGCGACGATGAAGCGGGGGGCGCGCACGATCTCGGCGAGCGGGCGCGCATGGTCGATGCGCTGCGGCGGCAGCGGCGGGATCTTCACGAACATCAGCACCAGCGCGGCGAGCACCGCACAGGCGGATTGTCCGAGATAGCTGGCGGCGAACATATGCGGCGACAGCATATCCTTGGTGAAAATCACGAGCTGCGGCCCGATCACCGCCGCGAACACGCCGCCGGCCAAGACCCAGGACACGACTTTCGACCGGAACGCTTCGCTGGCGGTATCGGCGGCGGCGAAACGGTACGAATTGTGCGCGGCCGCATAGAGCCCGCCGCAGAACGTGCCGATGAGCAGCAGCCAGAACTGGCCGGTCATCACCGCCGAATAGGAAATCAGCCCGGACAAAATGCCGACCACCGATCCGGTCTGCAGCGCGAAGCGCCGGCCGAAGCGGCGGGCGAGCGCCCCCACCGGCAGCGAGCCGAGCCACATGCCGATCACCATGACGGTGATCGGCAGCGTCGCCAGTCCCTTGTCGGGCGCGAGCACCGCGCCGACGATCGAGGCAGTCGAAACGGTTACGGTGTTGTTGCCGCCGGCCAGCGCCTGCGCCACCGCCAGCACCATGGCGTTGCGGCGAGCTAGGCCATCGTCGATGGCACCGTACAAAACGGGTTCGGTGACCGCCGACATGAGGGCTTTTCCGGCAAAAAGGATACTGCTTTTAGCGGCGTTTGGAGAATATCACCACTGCGGGCGGTGCAGGGCTGGGTTGAATCTCGCCATTGAGCGTGCCCCGCAGACAGCACACCCTTTCACGCTGCGCTGCGCCCGGGACACGTCAATCGTTGCGGTCGAAGCGCCAGGCGCCGGGATGGCGGATCACCGCGTCGCGCGCCTCGTCGAGCGAACGGGCGCCGATCTGACCGAGCGACGAGCGCAATTCGTCGATGTAGAGGTCGATCAGGTGCCCCGGCCCAGCATCGCCGAGCGCGCCGACCGCCCACAGGAAGCTCTTGCCGGCAAAGGCCGCCTTGGCGCCGAGCGCCAGGGCCCGCATCACGTCCTGGCCTGAGCGGATGCCGCTGTCGAGCACCACGGTCGCCTTCTGTCCGACGGCCGAAACGATTGCCGGCAGCACGTCGATCGACGGCGTCAGCGCCTCGATCTGGCGGCCGCCGTGGTTCGATACCCAGACGCCCTCGATGCCGAGCGACACCGCCTTCTCGGCGTCGGCCGGATGCAGGATGCCCTTGACCAGCATCGGTCCCTTCCAGCGATCGCGGTAGCGCGCGACTTCCTCCCAGGAAAACACGCCGCCCATGTTTTTGCGCGCGAAGCCGATGACCTCGTTGGTGCTGGCGCCCGCGCGGGTATATTGGCGAATGGTGGCGAAGCGCGGATAGCCGTTGCGCAACAGCGCCAGCAGCCATTTCGGCCGGATCGCCATCTCGTACATCATGCGCAAGTTGGGCTGGAATTCGCGGCCCAGCCCGGCATAGCTCTCGCGCGTGCGCGTGGTGCGCACCGGCACGTCGATGGTGAGCGCCAGCGCTTTGACGCCGGCGGCGGTCGCCCGCTTGATCAGGTCGAAGCCGATGGCGTGGTCGTTCTGGTAGAAACGATAGAGCTGGAGCCAGAAGACGTCGGGCGCGACTTTCGCGACCTCCTCGATGCTGGCGCCGCCGGCCACGCCGAGCGTGTAGGGAACGCGCGCGCGCTGCGCCGCCTTCGCCATGATCAGATCGGCGCCCGGCCACACCAGCGACGGACCGCCCATTGGCGCGATGCCGATCGGCGCGGCATAGCGCGTGCCGAACAATTCGACCTCGGTCGGCGGCACGGTAGTGATGGCGCCGTAGCGCGGGACTACCTTGATGGCGTCGAACGCCGCCCAATTGTGCTGGATGCCGACGTCGGCGCCGGCGCCGGTGTCGCCGTATTCGAACGAGAAGCGCGGCACATTCTTTGGCGCATGCGCGCGCAAATAGGCCGAACTGGGAAACACCTTATGCAGCGACTCGAAATTCGGATTGATCCCCGAGGGCATTTGCTCGAGTTCTTTTTTTGCCGTCAGGTCGTCCATGGTGTTTCCCCGGATGCGTTTCTTTTGACTATAGCGCGCCAGGCCCAGGTGTAACCACTAGGCCGGCGCAACTTCAGAAGTGACTGAACGAGGCGCGCTTGAAGGCCAGCGCCCGGCCGTTGCTGTCCACGAACCGAACACCCTCGCCCGCTTTGATCTCGCCGATCTCGCTCACCGCCACATCGGCCGCCTTTGCTGCGGCGCGGAAGCTACCCGCGTTGCCCGCCGGCACGGTGCAGACAATTTCGAAGTCATCGCCGCCGGTCAATGCGGTTTCGAGCATGGCAGGCTCGGCGGCCAAAACGGCCTTGGCCGAATCGGAAAGCGGCACGCGCGCCACCTCGATCTCGGCCGCCACCCGCGAAGCCCGGCACAGTTTGGCGAAATCGCCCGCCAGCCCGTCGGACACATCCATCGCCGCCGAGGCGTGGCCGCGCACCGCCTCGGCCAGCGCATTGCGCGGCTGCGGCAGCAGATAGCGCGAGCGAAGATGCTCGCGCTCGGCATCGCCGAGTTGCCAGGCCGCGCCCATGTCAGTTTTTTTGCGCAGCGCCAGCCCAAGTGCCGCGTCGCCGATGCTGCCGCTCACGAACACGCGGTCGCCGGGCTTGGCGCCGGCGCGCCGCACCATGGTTCCTTCCGGCACGCTGCCGAACATAGCGATGGAAATCGTGATCGGTCCCGGCGTGCGGTCGGTATCGCCGCCGAACAGCGGGCAGCCGAAGCGCTCAGCGTCATCGCGCAATCCTTCCGCGAAACGGCCGAGCCAGTCGTCGCCGGTCTCCTTCGGCAGCGCCAGCGACAGCAGGAAGCCGAGCGGCTTGGCGCCCTTGGCGGCCAGATCGGACAAGTTCACCCGCAGCGCCTTGCGCGCCACATCGTCCGCGGCATCCACGGGAAAAAAATGCACGCCGCCGATAATTGCGTCGGTCTTGAGAACCAAGTCGCAGCCGGGCGGCGGTTTGATGAAGGCGGCGTCGTCGGACAGGCCGAGCGCGCCGGGATGGGTCGCGATCGGCTGGAAGTAGCGCGCGATCAGACGGTCTTCGCCCGACAGATCGTCGGCCATAACATCACCCGGCGAATTCGGCCGCGCGCAGCTTGCGCGCGAGCTGATCGAGCACGGCATTGACCATGCCGGTCTCGTCGCGCTCGACAAATGCGGCGGCGACGTCAGCATACTCCGAAACGACCACCCGCGCCGGCACGTCGCGGCGGTGGTCGAGCTCGTAGGCTCCGGCGCGCAGCGCCGCGCGCAGCACCGCCTCGATGCGCTTGAGCGGCCAGCTTTTCGCCAGCGCCTCGTCGATGATCGGATCGAGCTTGCGCTGCTCGCGCACCACGCCCAGGACGATATCGCGGAAGAACGCCGCCTCGGCCGGCAGATATTGCGCGCCCTCGACCTCGCGCCCGAGCCAGTGGCTTTCGAATTCGGCGAGGATTTCGTTCACGCCCGTGCCGGCAAGATCCATCTGGTAGAGCGCCTGCACCGCCGCCAGCCGTGCCGCGCCGCGCTTGTTCGCCTTGCGCGCGTCCTTGTCTGCGACTGGCGCGCCTTTGGCCATCTATTTACCTGCCAGGCTTCGTTTGAGCGCCACCATCGCCAGCGCCGCGCGCGCCGCGGCGGCGCCCTTGTTGCGGCCGTCGGCGGTCGAGCGCGCCAGCGCCTGCGTTTCGTTATCGACGGTGAGAATGCCGTTGCCGAGCGCGAGCTGCCGGCCGAGGCTCAGGTCCATCAAGCCGCGCGCCGACTCGTTCGACACCAGCTCGAAATGATAGGTCTCGCCCTGGATCACGCAGCCGAGCGCGACCACGCCGTCATACGGCGCGCGCTTGGCTTTTGGCGCATCGATCGCCATGGCGATGGCGGCCGGCACTTCCAGCGCGCCCGGCACCGACAGGCGGTCATATTGCGCGCCGGCCTCGTCCAGCACACGGGTAGCGCCCGCGAGCAGCGCGTCGGCAATATGTTCATAAAAACGCGCTTCCACGATCAGCACGCGCAGCGGGGCGCGCTTTTTCGCGCCGCTTATCTTTTTGGCCATGTCTTAAGTTCCAAGTTGAGCCGCGTGGTAGCAAGCGGCCGCGCGGCGAACAAGGGTTCTATTTCGCGTCCATCAGCCGCGCCGCGTAGCGGGCCATGGTATCGATCTCGAAATTGACGTCGTCGCCTTGGCGCAAGGCCCCCAAGGTCGTCACTTGCAGCGTGTGCGGGATGATCAGCACCGAGAAGGTATCGCCGTCCACCGCGTTAACCGTAAGCGAGACGCCGTCAAGCGCGACCGAGCCCTTGGGCGCGATGAAGCGCGTCAGCGCGGGCGGCACGTGCAGCACCAGGCGCGCCATATCGACAGAAGGATTGTCAGTCATGTCCTCGCGCGCGACGACGCTGGCGAGCCCGTCCACGTGGCCGGCCACAAGATGGCCGCCGAGTTCATCGCCGAATTTCAACGCGCGTTCCAGATTGACGCGCCACCCGTGGCGCCAGCGGCCCACCGTGGTCAGCGCCAGCGTCTCCGCCGCCGCATCGACCGCAAACCAGGTGCGGCCGCCGTCCTCGCCGACACCCACCACCGTCATGCAGACGCCGGAACAGGCGATCGAGGCGCCCTCGATCAGTTCGACGCGTGGATAAACGCAGGTAATGATAATGCGATGCAGATTGTCGGCGCGCGGCTTGACCGACCGTACCTCGCCAACGTCGGTGACGATGCCGGTGAACATGGGCCCTCAGCCTCGTGTCCCGGATGCGGTGCGGCGCGAAGTGCCGCACCGCTGATCCGGGACCCAGCTTCTTGAAGTTACCGGGACCCCGGGTTTGCAGCGCACCGCTGCGCGCTGCGCTGCGGCCGGGGAACGAAGCAGGGATCGACGACTGTACATGTCAGGTTCGCTCGTAGGTTTCGATGGTATCGCGCCCGAGTTTTTCACGGCCACGCGCCTGCAATTGCCCGGTCAGCCCGTCGAGCGGCATGCCTTCGAGCGGCGCGATGCCGTCCACGCCGATGCTCTTCTCGCCACGCAGCAGCGCCATTTCGTCTACCAGCCCGTCGGCGGCGATCGCGCCGGCGACGGTCGGCCCGCCCTCGACCATCAGCCGCGTGATGCCCTGCTCCGCGAGAACCTTGAGCACCTCTTCGAAATCGAGCCGCCCGTCCACGTCGCCAACGCGGAACACCTTGCAGCCTTTCTGGCGCAGGATTTCCTCCGCAATCGCCGACGGCTTGCTCGAGGTAAACACCCAGGTCGGCGTGTCGCGCACGGTCGCCACCACCGAGGTCGCCAGCGGCAGTTTCAAGGTGGCGTCGAGCACCACGCGCACCGGCGAGCGCTCGGCCATGCCCGGCAGGCGGCAGGTCAGCTGCGGATTATCGGACAATATGGTGCCGATGCCGACCAGGATGGCGTCGCTCGCCGCGCGCATCTGAAATACGCGCGTGTGCGCCGCCTCGCCCGTGATCGCGGCCGGTTTGTGGCCGGCCAAGCCCGCCTTGCCGTCGGCCGACACCGCCAGCTTCAACAGCACGTGCGGGCGCCCATTCGTGACCCGCATGATATGACCGGCGTGCACGCGCCGCGCCTCGTCGGCGCCCAAGCCGACATCGACAGTGATGCCTTTCGTGCGCAGCCGCTCGTGGCCCTGCCCTGCGACTTCCGGATTGGGGTCCTCGAGCGCCGACACCACGCGCGCGACGCCGGCTTTGATAATGGCGTCGGCGCAAGGCGGCGTTTTGCCCTGATGCGAGCACGGCTCGAGCGTCACGTACATCGTGGCGCCTTGCGCCGCCTTCTTGGCGCGGCGCAGCGCCTCGACCTCGGCATGCGGGCGACCGTGGATTTGCGTCCAGCCGCGGCCGACGATGACATTATCTTTGACGATAACCGCGCCGACCGCGGGATTGGGCCAGGTGTTTCCGAGGCCGCGCCGGCCGAGCGTAAACGCCAGCGCCATGTAGCGCGCGTCGTCATTTTCTTTGTCATTCCGGGGCGCGCCGCTTGGCGCGAGCCCGGAATCCATAACTCCTGTGCTCATTGTCTAGCTCCTGGGATTATGGATTCCGGGTTCCCTCGCGAGTTTATCATCGGGCCGGCCTTTGGCCGGACCCGTTGGCTCGGGCCCCGGAATGACAAAAAAAGGAACTCATTTGCGCGTGGCGCTCGCCGGCGGCGCGCCCTCGTCGCCGGTCAATTCGTCGAGCGCGGCGCGGAAGTCCTTAGCCTCGCGGAAATTGCGGTAGACGGAGGCGAAGCGCACATAGGCCACGTCGTCAAGTTCGCGCAAGTGCTCCATCACCAGTTCGCCAATCGCCTCCGACGACACTTCGCTCTCGCCCTGGCTTTCCAGCTCGCGCACGATTTTCGAGACTTCCTGCTCGATGCGTTCCGGATCGACCGCGCGCTTGCGCAGCGCGATCTGCACCGAGCGCATCAATTTATCGCGGTCGAACGGCACGCGCCGGCCGTTGCGCTTGATGACCGTGAGTTCGCGCAGCTGCACGCGCTCGAACGTGGTGAAGCGGAAATTGCAGGTGAGACACACGCGGCGGCGGCGGATCACCGCCGAATCCTCGGTCGGCCGCGAATCCTTCACCTGGGTATCGAGGCTTGCGCAACTCGGGCAACGCATAGGCTACCCCCTAGCCGGTTTAATTTTGATAAATCGGAAAACGTGAAATCAATGCCTTCACCTTCTCGCGCACGGCGCCTTCGATCAGCGAGTCTTCCTCGACGCCTTTCTGCGACAGCACGTCGAGCACGTCGGCGATCATCTCGCCGACGACGCGGAATTCCGCGATGCCGAAGCCGCGCGTGGTGCCGGCCGGCGTGCCGAGCCGGATGCCGGAGGTCACGGTCGGCTTCTGCGGATCGAACGGGATGCCGTTCTTATTGCAGGTGATGTGGGAACGGCCGAGCGCCAATTCCGCGACCTTGCCGGTGAGCCGCTTGGGCCGCAGATCGACCAGCATCAAATGGGTGTCGGTGCCGCCGGAGACGATATCGAGGCCGCGCGACTTGAGCGTCTCGGAGAGCGCCTTGGCATTTTCGACGACGTTGCGGGCATAGGTGCGGAAGCTCGGCCGCAGCGCTTCGCCGAAGGCGACCGCCTTGGCGGCAATCACATGCATCAGCGGCCCGCCCTGCATGCCGGGGAACACCGCCGAGTTGAGTTTTCTGGCGATCGCCTCGTCGTCCGACAGGATCACGCCGCCGCGCGGGCCGCGCAGCGTCTTGTGCGTGGTGGTGGTCACCACGTGCGCGTGTGGAAATGGCGAAGGGTGCGCGCCGCCCGCAACCAGGCCGGCGAAGTGCGCCATGTCCACCATCAGCAGCGCGCCGACCTCGTCGCAGATTTCGCGGAAGGCACGGAAATCGATGATGCGCGGATAGGCCGAGCCGCCGGCAATGATGACCTTCGGCTTATGCTCGCGCGCCAGCCGGACGACCTGCTCGATGTCGATGCGCTGATCCTCGCGCCGCACGTCGTAGGGCACCGGCTTGAACCATTTGCCCGACAGGTTGACCGGCGAGCCGTGGCTGAGATGCCCGCCGGCGGCGAGATTGAGGCCCATGAAGGTGTCGCCGGGCTGCATCAGAGCAAAGAACACTTCCGCGTTGGCAGAAGCGCCAGAATGCGGCTGTACATTCGCAAATCTACAGCCGAACAGCTTTGTTACCCGTTGTATGGCCAGATTCTCGGCCACGTCTACGAACTGGCAGCCGCCGTAGTAGCGTTTGCCCGGCAGGCCTTCGGCATATTTGTTGGTGAGAACAGAGCCTTGCGCTTCCAGAACGGCGCGGGAAACGATGTTCTCCGAGGCGATCAGCTCGATCTCGTCGCGTTGTCGGCCAAGTTCTAGCCCAATGGCCTCCGCGATCTCGGGATCGACCTCGCGCAACGGCGCCGAGAACAGCGCTTCCACATCGCTTGATTGTTTCGGGCTCGACGTCACCGACATCATGATCTCCTGGCGCCGGGAGAGCTACCGGCGCCGAATAAAAGGAAAAGTCCGGGATTAGCCCGCAAATAGCATATCGGCCGGCCACCGCCAAGCGCTGGCATGGGGATGGCATTACGACCGCAATATATAGGGTTCAGCAGGACGGCGTCCAAAAAACAAAACCCCGGCCGAGAAGCGGCCGGGGCAAGTCTTTCCGCCAGGAGGAATATTACAGGCGGTAAAGGATCTGGTCGGTCCAGAAGCGCTCGAGCCGATGCAGCGACTTGTTCAGCGTCGCGAATTCATCGGCATTGATGCCGCCGACCTGCTCGACCGTGCGAACGTGCTTCTGGTAGAGCGTCTCAACGATGTCGCGAACTTCGCGGCCCTTGTCGGTCAGCTTGATGCGCACCGAACGGCGATCGACGCGGCTGCGCTGGTGATCGAGAAAAGCCATCTCGACCAGCTTCTTGAGATTGTAGGAAACGTTGGAGCCGAGATAGTAGCCGCGCGTGCGCAGCTCGCCGGCGGTCAACTCCTTGTCACCGATATTGTACAGCAGCAGCGCCTGCACCGAATTGATGTCGGCACGGCCGCGGCGGTCGAATTCATCCTTGATGACGTCGAGCAGCCGGCGGTGCAGCCGCTCAACCAACGTCAAGGCTTCGTGATAGAGCGGCCTGATATGGTCGAATTTCGCCTCACGCTCGGCGGGTTCGACCGCTTTCACAACGGCTTTCATGTTCAACGCCCCTTTTTGCGTTTTATTTGTTCGCAACGTCCCGGTAACGAGGCCCTGTTTTCCCCGTTCCAGATGAGCGACCCTATAAGGGGCCTTCTAAAATCGACTTAAATAACACGATAAAGATTAGATTTATTTGCAACAGTGAACGTTTCGTTGAACGCGCAATTGAATCGAACGGCGCAAGATTTCGTTCACCAACCCGTTCGTCATTCTGGGACAGCGCTTTTGCACCGAATTGGGAATGCGGCAGCGCGTTCCGAGTTTGTCTCTGCTTTGCGGGCTCGCTCCGCACAGCGGCGGCTATCTGCGAACGTAGCGGATGATTCCTGAAAAATCCTTGCCCGCCTCCCCGCTCTCGGCATAGGCCGAATAAATCCTTTCAGCGTCCGCGCCGAGCGGCGTCCTGGCGCCGCAAGCCTTCGCGGCTTCCTGCGCCAGTTTCAAATCCTTAAGCATCATGGCCGCGGTGAAGCCGGCCTGATAGTCGCGGTTGGCGGGCGAGGCCGGCACCGGACCCGGCACCGGGCAATAGCTGGTGAGCGACCAGCACTGACCCGACGATTTCGAGGAAATGTCGAACAGCTTCTGGTGGTCGAGCCCGAGTTTTTCCGCCAGCACGAAAGCTTCCGACACCGCGATCATCGACACGCCGAGGATCATGTTGTTGCAAATTTTCGCAGCCTGGCCGTTACCGGCGCCGCCGGCATGCACGATCGTCTTGCCCATCTTTTGCAGGATCGACTCCGCGCGCATAAACGCCTGCACGCTGCCGCCGACCATAAAGGTGAGCGTCGCTGCGGTGGCGCCGCCGACGCCGCCCGACACCGGCGCGTCGAGCATCATAAGGCCTTTCTGTTCCGCCGCGCCCGCCACCGCGCGCGCGGTTTCCACGTCGATGGTCGAGCAGTCGATCAGCAGCGTGCCGGCGTTGGCGTTCTCGATCACGCCGGACGAGCCGAGATAAACTTCGCGCACCTCTTTGCCCGACGGCAGCATGGTGATGACCACGTCGGCGCGCGCCGCCGCGCCCTTGGCCGTTTCGTCGCTGCTGCCGCCCGCCGCCACGAGCTTGGCGACCGAGGCCGCATTGACGTCCACGCCCTCGACTTGATGGCCGGCCTTGAGCAGGTTCTGCGCCATCGGCAGTCCCATATTGCCGAGCCCGACAAATCCTATGCGCGCCATGGCGCCCTCCCCGGTCTAATTTGTTTGCGCACGATTATATCCGAACCGGTTTGTCCCCTTCGGGATCATGCGCGCGTCACGGCCACTGCTCCTGCGCCGATTTCAACGCCAGCCACAGATAGAGCGCGAGCAATCCACCTTCCAGCGCGCCGGTCATCAGGCTGGCGCCGAACACCTGCGGGAAAAATATTTCCAACGCCAGCATCGAGGCGATGGCGGTAAGCCAGATCACCGCGCCCCAGGCGGCGGCGAGCCACAGGCCGACGGCGGCCACCAGATCGATCACCGCGAAGAACACGGTGGCGGCCTGCCAGGCGATCGAATGAAATTGGAACACGTCGCTGGAATCGACGCCGATGCCGCATACGCGCGACCAGTGATAGAGGCCCTTGAGCATGGAGAAGCCGGCCATCACCCGCAGGAACAGGACCAGGCGGCGCGTCCACCGGCCGACGTCCTGCTCGCTCGTCTGCTCGTACACCGGCTCGAGACTTTGCAGATCGTCGCTGGCGAACGGCTCGCTCATGGCAGCACCAGTTCGCCGGCGCCGAGCGGCGCGAAATGCCGCTCGACCTCCGCCTCGCTCACTTCCGCGAGCGCCGCCGGCCGCCAGCGCGGCCTGTTGTCCTTGTCGACGATCACGGCGCGCACACCCTCGTAAAAATCATGGCCATGGATGACGCGCGACACTATGCGGAATTCGGTTCGCATGCACGTCTCGAAATCCCAAGCTTGTCCGCGCCGCACCTGTGCCAGCGCCAATTTGAGACTGAGCGGCGATTTGGCCCGTATGGTGGCGGCGGTCTGGGCCGCCCACGCCGCATCCGCGCCGCCAGAAGCCGCCTCGCGCTCGAGCGCGGCGAGGATATCCTCCACCCGGTCGCCGGCGAACAGCCGGTCGATGGCGTCCCGCCGCGCCGAAATCGGCCCCTCGCCGGCCGGCTCGGCGAAGGCTGCGAGCAGCGCATCGACCGAAACCGTGCCGGTCAGGCCATCGAGCAAGGCGGCAAAGCGGGCCGAGGGAATGCGGTGGGTGGCAAGACCGGCGGCGGTGCCATCGGCGCTGCCGAAGCGCTCGCCGGTGAGCGCGCAATAAGTTCCCGTTTCGCCCGGCATGCGCGGCAGGAACCAGGTAGCGCCGACATCCGGGAAAAAGCCGATGCCGACTTCCGGCATGGCGAACTGGAAGCGGTCGCCGGCAACCCGGTGCGAGCCATGCACCGACACCCCGACGCCGCCGCCCATCCCCAATCCGTCGATCAGCGCGACATAAGGCTTGCGGAAATTCTTGATCGCGACATTGAGCGGATATTCGTCGCGCCAGAATTGCAGCGCCTCGCCGTGCCGCCCGGCTCGGCCGAGATCGTAGAGCGCGCGGATGTCGCCGCCGGCCGAGAAGGCGCGCTCGCCGGTCGCCTGGATCACCACGCGGGTAATCGCCGGATCGGTTCCCCAGCCATCGAGCTGGGCGCGCAAGCGGCACACCATGGCGTGGGTGACGGCATTGAGCGCCTGCGGCCGGTTGAGCGTGATTAGACCGGCCGCGCCGCGAAGTTCGAAGAGAATATCGTCGGTCATCGCGGCCGGTTCGTTTGCTTCAGTGTTGCGGCCAGACGCCGGCGGCTTCCAGCCGCTGCATCGCCTGATCAGTGAACTCGGCGCGCGGGCCGTCGCCCCCGATCACGAACATCAGGATCGATTCCGCATTCGGATCGCCCTTGGTGACGTTTTCGAAGCGGCGGATCATGCCGGGCGGAAACGACACCACGTCGAGCGGCCCGAGATCGACGAACTCGACTTCGCCCTTCTCGCTTTCCCAGCTCGCGCGCCAGGTGCCAGTCATCGGAATGAAGGTCTCGTTGGTGTCATGGTTGTGCATCTCCGGCCCGTGGCCGGGCTTGGCCTTGCAGTAGCCGAGATTGAAACCTTCGCTGATCTTGATGGCGGCGAGCCGCGCCGCGTCGGCGCCCACCGGCGACGTCACGCCGCCCTCGCCGATGCCTTTCGGCAGCTGGAACCCGATGACGTTGAACAGCGTGCGCTCGCAGCCCTTCATCTTGCTGTCCGGCAAGCCGCCGTCGAAACCGTTGAGATCCTTGAAGCGCGCGACCCGCTTCATCATTTCGTCGCGCGACAGATAAAGTCTCGGAAGCTGTTCCATGACGTCCTCCCTTATTTTTGCCGGCCCAGCATAGCGCGATGGATGCGCCGCCGCCTAGCTGGACATGGTTTCGGGAGGGTGCCGGTCAGGCCGCCCGGCGCGGCCGCAGATAGATGAACCAATAGACGAGGCCTACAAGAACGCCGCCGCCGATGATGTTGCCGATGGTCACGGGGATCAGGCTGACGAAAAACGCCGGCCAGGTCAGCGCCGCGTAGTTGGCGGCGTCGCCGCCGATCTCCGCCCACAGCGCGGCCGGCGCCCAGGCCTTGATGAACAGGCCGAGCGGGATGAGATACATGTTGGCGACCGAATGCTCGAAACCGGCCACGACGAACGCCGACACCGGGAACAACACGGCCAGCACCTTGTCGGTGGTCGAGCGCGCGCCGAACGCGAGCCACACCGCAAGGCACACCAGGACGTTGCACAGTATGCCGAGAAAGAACGCGTGATCGAACGACAAGGTAACTTTGTTGAGCGCGAGGTTAAGCGCCACGCCGGCCACGCTGCCTTTGCCGGCCAGATACTGGCCGGAGAGGAATACCAGCGCCGCCGTCCCGACCGCGCCGACGAAGTTGCCGATATAGACGATCGCCCAAGCCCGCAACATTTCGCGCAAGCGCACCTCGCCGGCGGCCCACGCCATCACCATCAGCGTGTTGCCGGTGAACAGCTCGGCGCCACCGACTACGACGAGGATGAGCCCTAAGCAAAACACCACGCCGGACAACAGCCGGCTTATTCCGAACGGAACAACGCCGTCGGCGCCCGCCAGCACGGTGGTGGCGAACATGCCGCCAAGCGCGATGAAAGCGCCGGCCAGAACGGCCAGCGCCAGCAGGCTGGGCACATTCATTCGGGTCTTCTGCACGCCGACGGCCTCGGCTTTGCGGGCGATATCGGCCGGCAGCAACGCGTCGAGGCTGTGATCGCAATCGGTGCCGCCGTTCATGCGACGCGCTCCATTGTCATATTTGACATACGCGCCAGGCTAACCCTGCCCGTTGGGGCACCAATTGAGGCGGATCAATTCCCCAGCATGGCGCGGCTGACGATCAGCCGCATGATCTCGTTGGTGCCTTCCAAGATCTGATGCACGCGCACGTCGCGCAGCACACGCTCGATCGGATGATCGCGCAAATAACCGTAGCCGCCATGCAATTGCAGACAGCCGTTGACCACCGTAAAGCCGGTATCGGTGGCCAGGCGCTTGGACTGCGCGGCCAGCCGCGTCGCCGCCGGCTCGCCTTCACTCACAGCAACCGCCGCGCGATGCAGCAGCAAGCGTGCGGCCTCGAGTTCAGTGGCATAGTCGGCGATGCGGAATTGCAGTGCCTGGAAATCGGCCAGCCGCGAGCCGAACTGTTTGCGCTCCTTCATATACTCGATGGTGCGGTCGAGACAGAATTGCGCGCCGCCGAGCGAGCAGGCGCCGATGTTCAGGCGGCCGCCGTCGAGCCCGGCCATGGCGATGCGGAAGCCCTGGCCTTCGCGGCCGATAAGGTTTTCCGCCGGCACGCGGCAGTTCTCGAAGTTCACCATCGCGGTCGGCTGCGATTTCCAGCCGAGCTTCTTTTCCGGCGCGCCGTAGGACAGGCCCGGCGCGCCCTTCTCGACCACGATGCAGGAAATGCCGCGCGGGCCGGATTCGCCGGTGCGCGCCATCACCACGTAAATATCGGACACGCCGCCGCCGGAAATAAACGCCTTGGTGCCGTCGAGCACGTAATGCTCGCCGTCGCGGCGCGCGCGCGTCGTCAGGCTCGCGGCATCGGACCCGGCGCCCGGTTCGGTCAGGCAATAGCTGGCGAAATGCTCCATGCTGCAGAGCCTGGGCAGGAATTTCCTGCGCACGGCATCGACGCCGAAGGCGTCGATCATCCAGGCTGCCATGTTGTGGATCGAGATGTAAGCGGCGGTCGAGGTGCAGCCTTGCGCCAGTTCCTCGAAAATCAGGGTGGCGTCGAGCCGCGACAGCGCCGAGCCGCCGACGTCTTCCTTGACGTAAATGCCGCCGAAGCCGAGCGCCGCGGCCTGGCGCAGCGCCTCGACCGGGAAGATTTCGCCCTCGTCCCAGTCGCGCGCATGCGGCATCATTTCGTCGCGCGCAAACTGCCGCGCGGTCGCCTGGAACGCCCGCTGTTCTTCGGTGAGACCGAACTCCATTTTATCTACTGTCACCCCCGGGCTTGACCCGGGGATCCATACCCCGGGATGCGCCCGCAACGTTGCTATGATGGATTGCCGGGTCAAGCCCGGCAATGACACCGATAGACGGGTAGCAGCCAAGCCCCGGAACGGCTAAAAAGAGCCTTCGGAGACCCTCATGGCAATCAAATTCGGCCGTCCCATCGAAGCCCGCACCCGCCTGGCGCCCGTCGGGCCTGCGGCAGATGCCGAACGCCTCGATTTGCCCACCCGTCTGCGGCGCAACCGGCGCAGCGAATGGGCGCGCCGCATGACGCGCGAAAACCAACTCACCACCGACGACCTGATCTGGCCGCTGTTCATCATGGACGGCGACAATAAGCGGGCGCCGATCGCCTCGATGCCCGGCGTCGAACGGCTCACGATCGACCAGGCGGTGCGCGAGGCGGCCCGCGCCGCCAAGCTCACCATCCCCTGCCTGGCGCTGTTTCCCTATACCGATCCGGGCCTGCGCGACGAGACCGGCAGCGAGGCGCTCAACCCGGACAATCTGGTCTGCCGCGCGCTGCGCGCGATCAAGAAGGAAGTACCGGATCTCGGCCTGCTGGCCGACGTGGCGCTGGATCCTTTCACCAGCCACGGCCATGATGGCCTGCTGCGCGATGGCGAAATCCTCAACGACGAGACGGTCGCCGTTCTGGTCAAGCAGGCGGTGGTGCAGGCCGAGGCCGGCTGCGACATCATCGCGCCTTCCGACATGATGGACGGGCGCGTCGGCGCCATCCGCAAGGCGCTCGATGCGGCAAATTTCATCGACGTATCAATCATGGCCTATGCGGCGAAATACGCCTCGGTGTTCTACGGCCCGTTCCGCGACGCGGTCGGCTCGTCGAAGACGCTGACCGGCGACAAGCGCACCTATCAGATGGACTTCGCCAATACCGACGAGGCGCTGCGCGAAGTCGCGCTCGACATCGAGGAAGGCGCCGACATGATCATGATCAAGCCCGGCCTGCCTTATCTCGACATCGTGCAGCGCGTGAAGGACGCCTTCGCCATGCCGACCTTCGCCTATCAAGTGTCCGGCGAATACGCGATGATCATGGCGGCTTCGAACAATGGCTGGCTCGACGGCGAGCGCGCGATGTGGGAAACCCTTACCGCTTTCAAACGCGCCGGCGCCGACGGCGTGCTCACTTATTTCGCGCCGCGCGTCGCGGAAAAACTAAAAAAGGGCTGAACCACCCGAGCTTCCCTTCCCTCCCGATCACCGGCCGGTGATCCCTCAAATCGACGGGTAATCTTTTCCATGGGTGAATTCGCAATCGGTCAAGGCGTGTCGCGCTTTGAGGATCCGCGGCTGGTGCAAGGGCGCGGCCGCTATATCGACGACGTCGTCTATCCCGGCATGGCCTTCGGCGTGGTGCTGCGCTCGCCGCACGGCCACGCCAAAATCAAGGCAATCGATACCGCGGCGGCGAAAGCCGCGCCCGGCGTGCTCGCCGTCATCACCGCGGCCGACTGGAAGAAAGCGGGCTTGGGTGAATTGCCGTCGCATGGCGGTCTCAAGCGCCGCGACGGCTCGCCGATGTTCAAGCCGCCTTATCCGGTTCTGGCCGAGGACCGCGTGCGCTGGGTCGGCGATCCGGTCGCCTTCATCGTCGCCGAAACCAACGCGCAGGCGCAGGATGCCGCCGAACTGGTTGAGGTCGATTACGATCCGCTGCCGGCGGTCGTCTCCACTGCCAAGGCAATCGAGCCCGGCGCCGCGAAAGTATGGGACGGCTGCGCCGACAACATCAGCTTCGTCGAGCTGATCGGCGACAAGGACGCGACCGACGCCGCCTTCGCCAAGGCCGCGCACGTCGTCAAGCACCGCTTCGTTATCAACCGCGTGACCGCGGCCAGCATGGAACCGCGCGGCGCGGTCGGCGTCTATCTGCCGGCGGAAGACCGCTACATCATCCACACCCCGGTTCAGCGCGCGCACCCTTATCGCAGCGAAATCGCGCGGCAGGTGCTCAAGATCGCCGAAAGCAAAGTCCGCGTGATTTGCATCGACGTCGGCGGCAGCTTCGGCATGAAGACGCCGGTTTTCAATGAAGCGCCGCTGGTGATGTTTGCGTCCAAGGTCACCGGTCGCCCGCTGAAATGGATGAGCACGCGCACCGAGGCCTTCCTGAGCGACGCGCAGGCGCGCGACAACGTCACCGAAGCGGAACTCGCACTCGACAAGGACGGCACTTTCCTCGCGATGCGGGTCAAGACCATCGCCGCCATCGGCGCCTACCTGCAAAACAACATGCCGGCGTTTTTCCTCAACGCCGGAACGCTGGCCGGTCCCTATCGCACGCCGGCGATGTTCGCCGACATCACCGGCGTTTTCACCAACACCAATCCGGTGCGCCCTTACCGCGGCAACGGCCGGCCGGAAGCCGCCTATGTCATCGAGCGCATCGTCGACATCGCCGCCGATGAACTCGGCATCGATCCGGCCGAGTTGCGCCGTCGCAATTACATTTCGCCCAGCCAGATGCCGTTCAAGACCGGGCTGACGTTTACCTACGACAGCGGCGAGTTCGAAAAAAACATGGACCTGGCTTTGGAGATGGCCGACGCCAAAGGCTTCAAGAAGCGGCGCGAGGAGTCGCGCAAGCGCAACAAATTGCGCGGCTTCGGCCTCTCCAACACCATCGAACGCGCCGCCGCGCCCGGCACCGAAGGCGCCGAAGTCCGCTTCGACCGCAGCGGCACGGCGACGCTGTTTTCCGGCTCAGTGACCGCGGGCCAGGGACACGAAACCGTGTTCAAACAATTGGTCTGCGACAAGCTCGGCCTCAATCCCGACGAAGTGCGCTACGTTCAGGGCGACACCGACGAAGTCTTCTACGGCGAAGGGACCGGCGGCTCGCGCTCGTCGACCATGTCGAGCGCGGCATTTCTGTCGGCAACCGACAAGGTCATCGAAAAGGCCAAGGCGATCGTCGCGCATGCGCTGAAGATCGACGTCAACGACGTGAATTTCGCCGATGGCGTTTTTTCCTCGCCGAAAACCAACCGCACCATGACCATCAAGGAAGTGGCGGTCGACTCCACCAGTCCGGCCAAGATCCCCGCCGGCATGGAGCCGGGCCTGTTCGCCACCGCGGTCTACAAGGCGCCGGTCGCCAACTATCCGAACGGCTGCCACATCTGCGAGCTCGAGATCGACAAGGACACCGGCGTGGTCAAGATCCTCCGCTATTCCGTGGTCGACGACGTCGGCACCGTGCTCAATCCCATGCTGCTGCACGGGCAGATCCACGGCGGCGTGGCGCAGGGTGCGGGCCAGGTGCTGATGGAGGACATCCACTTCGACGCCAGCGGCCAGCTAGTGACGGCGTCGTTCATGGATTACGCCATGCCGCACGCGCACGATCTCAGCAACATCCATGTCGAGAGCAATCCGGTGCCGACCAAGACCAACCCGCTCGGCACCAAGGGCGCGGGCGAAGCCGGCAATGTCGGCGCGCTGCCGGCGGTGGCCAATGCGCTGGTCGACGCGCTGTCGGAATTCGGCATCAAACATATCGAGATGCCGGCGACGCCGGAGCGCGTCTGGCGCGCGATGCAGCCGAAATAACGGGGGCGTCCGCCCGCGCCTATTGGCGGCTCAGCCGCAGCCGGCGCTGATCTCGACAGGGTCGCGCCGCGGGCTATCTTTCGCCGGCCGATTGCGCGGCAGATGCAGCCCGCATTCCTTGTGGCCGTCCTGCTCCCACCACCAGCGCCCATTGCGCTCGGCTTCGCCGGGGCGCAGCGCGCGCGTGCACGGCGCGCAGCCGATCGAGGCGAAGCCCTTGGCGTGCAGGCTATTGATGGGAACATAGAGCCGGCGCGTCTCGGCCAGCACCACTTCGCGCGTCCAATCATAGAGCGGGTTGAACTTGAGCACGCCGCGGCTGGCGTCGAAGCCGGACAGTCCGCCGTCGCGCCGGATTTCATTCTGGTCGGCGCGCAACCCGGTGATCCAGGCCGCCGCTCCGGAAAGCGCGCGATCGAGCGGCCGCGTCTTGCGCACGTCGCAACAGGCGGCGCGCGCCTGCTTCGACTCGTAAATGCCGTCGCTGCCCTGCTTGGCGACCAGCCGGTCCAGCGCCGCGCGATCGGGATAGATCGCGCGAATGCGACGGCCGTAGCGGCGCTCCGTCTCCGCCCACAGCGTGTAGGTTTCGGGAAACAGCCGTCCGGTATCGAGCGTCACCACGTCGATGTCGAGATCGCGTTCGCAGATCCAGTAGAAGATGAGCTGGCCCTCGATGCCGAAGCCGTGGGTGAAGACGATGGGGCCATCGATCTCACGGCGCAGATAGACGAGGCGCTCGCGCGCCGGCAGGGCCGCCACGTCCTCGCTGCGAATTCTTCGAGCCATATCCAACATGCCGCACCTAATGAGCGCGGCAACGGCGAAGTCAAACCGGAAATAGAATTCGCTTATTTCGCTGGCCACGCGCAAACGATGCTGCCGTGCTATCGATAACCGCAAGGCGATGCCAAAATCGACGCGATACTTGTCGGCAAGATTTCCATCGCCGCGCACCCTGCAAGGGCGTCGATTGTCATGTCCCACGCCGCCTTCGGGAAAGGATATTGCCCGCCGGGGCGATATTTTTCATTTCCAACGCATGGCGCGGCAACAAACCGCTGCGCGGCAGCCTTCCGGCGGAATATTCCTATGCGGCGCTCACTCGAGAGCTGCGCCGGTCTCGATGCGCACCGGCTGATAGCCGTCGCCGGCGAGCGCCGCCAGGATTTCCGCGGCGTGCGCGGCATCGCGCGTCTCGATCGTGACGTCGAGCTTGGCGCCCTTGGCCGGCACGTCGAGGAACAGCCGACGATGATCGACTTCGAGGATATTGGCGCCGAGGTCGCCGAAGCGGGTCGCGATGGTGCCGAGCACGCCGGGCCGGTCGGGAATGGTGAGGCGGAACGAGACGATGCGGGTCTCGCGCTCGAGTTCGCGCACCATGATGGACGCCAGGATGCGCGGATCGATATTGCCGCCGCACAAGATGAGGCCGACCTTCTTGCCGCAGAAACGTTCGGGCTTGGCCAGCATGGCAGCCAGCCCCGCGGCGCCGGCGCCTTCCGCCATGGTCTTCTGTAATGTGAGATAGGCGTTGACCGCGCGTTCCAGATGCGCCTCGTCGACCAGAATCAGCTCGGACACCAGATCGCGGATCACCGGCAAAGTCAGTCTGCCGACATTCTTGACCGCGATGCCCTCGGCAAGCGTCGGGCCGCCGATCGGCCGCCTCTCGTTATGCAGCGCGTTCCACACCGAAGGGTAAAGCGCGGCTTCCACGCCGACGATCTCAATGTCCGGCTTCATCGCGCGCGCGGCGATGGCGTTGCCGGCAATCAAACCGCCGCCGCCGATCGGGATCACCAGCACATCGAGATCGGGGGTCTCCTCCAGCATCTCGAGCGCGATGGTGCCCTGCCCGGCGATGACGCGCGCGTCGTCATAAGGATGGATCAGCGTCAGCCCGCGCTCGGCTTGCATGCTTTCGCAGCGCGCTTGCGCCTCGGCCACGCTCTCGCCGTCGAGCACCACCTCGGCGCCATGCGAGCGGGTCGCCGCCACCTTCACCAGCGGCGTCGTCACCGGCATCACGATGGTCGCCGGGATCTTCAGCCGCGCCGCGTGATAGGCCACCGCCTGCGCGTGATTGCCCGCCGACATGGCGATGACGCCGCGGCGGCGCTCAGCATCGCTGAGCGAGGCGAGCTTGTTGAGCGCGCCGCGGTCCTTGAACGAATTGGTGACCTGCAGATTTTCGTATTTGACATAGACGTCCGCCCCGGTGAGCGCGGACAGCCGGGGCGCCGGCAGCATGGGGGTGTGCAGCACGGCGCCTTGGATCACGCGGCGGGCGGCCTCAATATCGGCGATGGTGACGCTCAAGGCGGGGTCTCCGGCTGCCTCGGGGCACCATGCCGCAAGGCGGGCCGGCGTTCCAGCCGGTCCCTGGACCGTGGCCCCTTGCGCGCGCCCGATTTATTCTCCATCTCGAAGCAGACGGCCGGAAGCGGCCGGCAACCCAGGGGCAAGCGGCATGTCGATCGACATCAAACCCCACGCCTACGATCCGGCCATGAACTCGGAATTGTTCGAGGGCGTGCTCGCGCGCCGGGTCATCGCCTTCATGATCGATTTCATCATCATCGCCGCCCCGGTGGTGCTGGCGGCCATGTTTATCTTCGCCCTTGGCATCGTCACTTTGGGGCTGGGCTTTGCGCTCTATTGGCTTCTGTCGCCGGCCGCGGTGATCTGGGCGCTGGTGTATTTCGGCGTCACCCTCGGTGGCGCGCGCTCCGCCACCATCGGCATGCGCGTCATGGACCTCGAAATGCGCACCTGGTACGGCGCGCCCGCCTATTTCGTACTCGGCGCCGTGCACGCCGTCGCATTCTGGTTCACGGTGTCGTTCTTCACGCCGTTCATTTTGCTGGTTGCCTTTTTCAACGTGCGCCGCCGGCTGCTGCACGACATCATGCTCGGCACCGTGGTGATCAATAATCCGGCGCGGGCCGCCTTGCGCAGCGCTCCGGCACGATAAAGGGCTTTGACGAGGCCTCCGCGGCGCGCAATGCTGTAGCTGAATCGGGAGCCAGGACGGCCTGACGACGTGACACAACATTCGCGCGATACGCCGCAATTCTATCTGACCGCGCCGTCGCCCTGCCCCTATCTGAAGGGCGAGGAAGAACGCAAGGTATTCACCCACCTGGTCGGCGAGCGCGCCGGCGACCTCAACGATCTGCTCACCCATGGCGGCTTCCGCCGCAGCCAGTCGATCGCCTACCGGCCGGCCTGCGAAAGCTGCCGCGCCTGCGTTTCGGTGCGAGTGGTGGCGGAGGATTTCGCGCCCTCGCGCAACATGCGCCGCATCGCCGAACGCAACGCCGACGTTATCGGCGACATGCGCGCGCCGGCGCCTACCTCCGAACAGTATTCGGTGTTCCGCGCCTATCTCGACACGCGCCACCGCGACGGCGGCATGGCCGACATGACCGTGCTCGACTACGCCATGATGATCGAGGACAGCCATGTCGACACCCGCCTGGTCGAATACCGCCGGCGCGGGCCGGATAGCGGCATCAACGGCCGCGGCGCGGGAAAACTGCTGGCGGTCGCGCTGACCGACGTGCTCTCGGACGGCCTGTCGATGGTCTATTCGTTTTTCGATCCGGATGCCGGCGAGCGCTCGCTCGGCACGCTTATGATCCTCGATCACATCGCGCGCGCCAAAGCCATGGGGCTCGCTTATGTCTATCTCGGCTATTGGGTGCCGGGCTCGCGCAAGATGGACTACAAGGGCCGCTTCCTGCCGCAGGAACGGTTGCTGCCGCCGGGCTGGACCCGGGTAGAAAAATAGCACGGCCGATCGCTAGTGCAGCCCGGGGATCGATATGCCGACGGTCTGCACAATCAGGAACGCATTGAGCACCAGCACCAGCACGGTCGCGATCACGGCCGCGACGCGGGTCGTCCGGCTATTGACGAACTTGCCCATGATGTCGGCGCGCCCGGTGAACATCAGCAGCGCGATCATCGGCAGCGGCAGCGCGATGGAGAGCACCACCTGGCTGACCACAAGGGCTTGCGTGGTATTCACGCCATAGGCCACCACCACGAAGGCCGGCAGCATGGTTATGGCGCGGCGCAGCCAGATCGGAATGCGGAAGCCGACGAAGCCCTGCATGATCATCTGCCCGGCCATGGTGCCCACCACCGAGCTCGAGATGCCGGAGGCGATCAGCGAAAGCAGGAATATTCCGGCGGCGCCAATGCCGAGCAAGGGCGCCAGCGTGTGATAGGCCGTCCCGATCTCGGCGACGTCCGGATGGCCGGCGTGGAAGGCGCCCGACGCCATCATCACCATCGCCATGTTGACGAGGCCAGCGATCGCCAGCGCGATCACCACTTCATGGTTGGAGATGCGCACCAGCAGGTGGCGCTCGTGTTCGTCGCGGCCGGGCGTGCGCGCCTGCGTCAAGCCCGAGTGCAGATAGACCGCGTGCGGCATGACGGTGGCCCCGATGATGCCGACCGAAATCAGCAACGCCTCGGCATCGGGAATTTCCGGCACCACCGAATGAACGGCCGCCGCCGCCCAATCGACCGGCGCAATGAATATCTCGATCAGATAGCAAAGCCCGATAATGCCGACCAGGCTGCCGATGATCAGTTCGACCGGCCGGAAGCCGCGGCTCTCCACCATCAGGATGGCGTAGGTGACGACGGCGGTGACGCCCATGCCGTAAATCAGCGGCATCTTGAACAGCAGCGCCAGTCCGATCGCTCCGCCGAGAAATTAGGCGAGGTCGGTGGCCATGGTGGCGATTTCGCTCACCACCCACATCGCCCAGACTACCGGCGTGGGGAAATGATCGCGGCACATTTCCGCGAGATTGCGGCCAGTGACGATGCCGAGTTTGGCCGACAGCGCCTGGAACAACATGGCGATCAAATTGGCGAGCAAGACGACCCACAGCAGCGTGTAGCCGTATTTCGCGCCAGCCTGGATATTGGTCGCGAAATTACCGGGGTCCATGTACGCGATCGAGGCCACGACTGCCGGGCCGGCAAAGGCCAAATACGCGGCCGGCCCCCGGCGCTCGCCGCTGAGAATGGCCTGCGCAGCAAGCACCGTGCGATCGGTCAGCGTCTTGGGTTCCGGCGGCCGCCCCTGCATCAGGCTTAAGTCTTTTCCGTATCTGTAAAAATCAGCCTTTCGAAATAATCGTAGTCAGCTGCGAATAATTAGCAATTGCAATTGTGTTGGAACTTTTCGACCCCGCACCGGGTTGCCGCACGGCTGAAAGCGGGAATAAGGGGGGCGGCGCTCATATGACCCGGTACTGGCAACGCTTTTTGTGGCTTTTTGCGCCGCTGGCGGCACTCGCGTGCCTGCCGGAGCGGGCATGGGCCGCAGGCGAAGCCCATAAAGGTCCGTCCGAACTTCTGTTCGTCGCGCAAATCATGGTGCTGATGCTGGTCGGCCGGCTGCTCGGCGAGGTCATGTTGCGGTTCAAACAGCCGGCCGTGATGGGGCAATTGATCGCCGGCTTGGTGCTCGGGCCTTCTTTGTTCGGGCTTGTGCTGCCCGACATTCAGCATGGCCTGTTTCCGAACAACCCCGAACAGAAGGCGATGATCGACGCGATCTCGCAGTTGGGCATCTTGCTCTTGTTGCTCCTGACCGGCATGGAGACCGACCTCAAGTTGGTGCGCCAGGTCGGGCGCGCCGCGGTCTTCGCCTCGTTGTGCGGCATCGTCATCCCCTTCGCCTGCGGCGTGACGCTTGGCGAGTTCATGCCGGATTCACTCTTGCCGGACCCCGGCAAGCGGCTGATCACCGCTCTGTTTCTCGGCACTGCCCTCTCGATCGCTTCGGTCAAGATCGTGGCGATGGTGGTGCGTGAAATGAATTTCATGCGGCGCGTGATCGGCCAGGTCATCCTGGCCTCCGCCATCATCGACGACAGCGTCGGCTGGATCATCGTGTCAATCATTTTCAGCCTCGCCTTGCACGGCTCGGTCGACGGCTGGTCCTTGGCGCAAAGCGTGATCGGCACGCTGGTCTTTATGGCGGCGAGCCTGACCGTCGGCCGGCGCATTGTGTTCTTCATCATCCGATGGGTCAACGACACCTTCGTCAGCGAATTTGCCGTGGTGACCGCCATCCTCGGCATCATGGGCGCGATGGCGTCGATCACTTATGCGATCGGCGTGCATACGGTGCTCGGCGCCTTCGTCGCCGGCATATTGATCGGCGAATCTCCGATTCTCACCAAGCATATCGACGAGCAATTGCGCGGCCTGATAACGGCGTTGTTTGCCCCGGTATTTTTCGGCGTTGCCGGCCTGAGCGCGGATCTCACCATCTTCGCCGACCCCAAGATTGCGCTGCTGACCTGCGGTTTCATCCTGATCGCCAGCCTCGGCAAATTCGGCGGCGCGTTCGTGGGCGGTGCGTTGGGCGGCCTGACCCGGCGCGAAGGATTTGCCTTGGCCTGCGGCATGAATGCCCGCGGTTCGACCGAGGTCATCATCGCCACCGTCGGTCTATCGATGGGCGCGATCAATCAGAACCTTTTCACGATGATCGTGGCGATGGCCGTAACGACCACGCTCGCCATGCCGCCGACGCTGCGCTGGGCGCTCGCCCGCATTCCCATGCGCAAAGAGGAGAAGCAACGGCTCGAGCGCGAAGAGCAAGAAGAAAAAGGTTTCGTGGCGAACCTCGAGCGCCTGTTGATCGCCGTCGATGACTCACCGAACGGCAAATTCGCTTCGCGCGTTGCCGGCATGCTGGCCGGGACGCACGGCATGCCAACCACGGTGTTGCACATCAAAGATGCCGCCAAGATCGAGGACAAGAAGCTCGCGGACAAGAACTCCCTGACCAAGGACCCGAAGGCGGAAAAGGCGGCCGAAAAGAAGGCTGACGCCAAAAAATCGGAAAAAGAAGACAGCGGCAAAGAAGCAGGCAAAGATGAGAAATCCGGCAAGGTGCATGAGAAGAAGGCCGAAAAAGCCGGCGATACCGTCAAACAAGCCGCCGAACTGATCAAGAGCAAGCAGAAGGAAGAGGAAAAGGTCGACACACCGGTGGAGGTCACCACCATCGTACATGAGGCCCCCGGCCCCGACGTGATCGCCGCCGAAGCGAAGAAGGGCTACGACCTGATGCTGATCGGCGTGGCAAAGACCACGCAGCGCAGCAAGGATTTCCACGACAGCGTCCAGAGCCTGGCGAAGGGATTCGAGGGCCCGCTGGCGATCACCGATTTGCGCGGGGATTTGGCCGAAAAGCCGACCGGCAAGCTCAACATCCTTGTCCCGGTCAACGGCACCGAGCCGTCGCGCCGCGCCGCCGAAATCGCCATCACCATGGCGCGCGCCAACAAAGCCTCGCTGATGGTCCTTTACGTCGCCGTCGGCGGCAACGGCAAACGCCGCGGCATTCGCACGCGCCGCCACGAAGAATCCATCCTCAAGGACATCGTCGCCATCGCCGACGGTTACAACATGAGTATCCGCACCGCGGTGGTGGCCAACAATGCCGCCGACGACGCCATCCTCAATGAAGCCAAACGGCGCAAGAACAATTTGATCGTCATGGGCGTCGGACGCCGGCCCGGTGAAAAGCTTTTCTTCGGCGACACCGCGTCGTCGCTGCTGGAAGAGGCCGAGTGCTCGCTGCTGTTCGTGGCGAGTTGAGCAGGCGTTCTATTCCTCGCCGCCGCTGCTCTTGCCGCCGGTCGGCGTCGCTCGGAACTTGTTGTTCTTGGGCAGCCCTTGCGCAATGCGGCCGGCGTCGGCGCGATTGCCGCGCCAGTCCTTGAGGTCTTTCATCGACAAACTCTGGGTGCGGCCGGCGCCGTCGACCCAGGTCAACCCCTCGTCCGCCTTGAAGGTGGTGACGTCGGACAGGCCCTTTTCCTTGTAGCGTTGCAGNNGCGCCGATCGCGGCCACCAGCTCGCCGTCGACCGTGGTCAGCGCCGCAGCCTTATCGTCGCCCTTGAGGTTGAGCACCTGCTTGCCCTTGCGGGTGGTTCCCAGCACCTCGTCCTCGGGGACGACGAAGCCGTTGCCGCCGTAGCTCGCGACCAGAAATTTGCGGCCGCCCTGGTAGGCCAGCGCCGCCACCATGTCGGCGTCCTGCTCGATGTCGAAATATAGCCGCACCGGCTCGCCGTGGCCGCGCCCGCCGGGCAATTTCGAGGCTTCCAGCGTGTAGAATTTTCCGTTGCCCGCGAAGATAAGAATCTTGGCGGTGGTCTCGGTCGGGAACGCGAATTTCAGCGCGTCGTCGGTCTTGAAGGTGACGCCCGACAGATCCTCGACATGGCCGCGCAACGCGCGGATCCAGCCCTTCTCCGACAGGACGACGGTGATCGGCTCGCGCACCACCATGGCTTCTTCGATCGCGGCTTCGTCGTGCTCGGGCGCCTCGGCGAAGGTCGTGCGACGCTTGCCGAGTTCGGTCTTGGGGCCGAACTTCGCTTTTACTTCCTTGATTTCGCCGGCGATGGTGTTCCACTGCTTGTCGGTCGAGCCGATCAGGGCCTTGATAGCTTTAAGCTCCTCGCGCAGCGCCATGTCCTCGCCGCGGATTTCCATTTCCTCCAGCTTGCGCAAATTGCGCAGGCGCATGTTGAGGACGGCGTCGGCCTGAACGTCGGAGAGCTTGAACTCCTTCATCAAGACCGGCTTGGGCTCGTCCTCGCGCCGGATGATCTTGATCACCCTGTCGAGGTTGAGATAGGCGATGAGATAGCCGCCGAGCACTTCCAGGCGATGCTCGATCGCCGCCAGCCGGTGCTTGGAGCGCCGCACCAGCACGTCGCGGCGGTGATCGAGCCATTCGCGCAAGGCCTCGGCGAGGCCAAGGACGCGCGGAATGCGGCCCTTCACCAGCACGTTCATGTTGAGCGGAATGCGGCTTTCAAGCTCGGTCAGCTTGAACAGCGACTCCATCAGCAATTCGGCGTCAACCGTCCGGGCGCGCGGCTCGATCACCAGCCGGAGATCCTCGGCCGATTCATCGCGCACGTCGGCGACCAGCGGCAGTTTCTTCTCGTTAATGAGTTCAGCCAGTTTCTCGACCAGGCGAGACTTCTGCACCAGCCAGGGAATCTGCGTGATGACGATCACGTAAGTGCCGCGCCCGGTGTCTTCGCTTTCCCAGCGCGCGCGCACGCGGAACGAGCCGCGGCCGGTGGTATAGGCCTCGGCGATTTCCGCCGGCTTGTCGACGACCACTCCGCCGGTCGGGAAATCCGGTCCCTTGACGTATTTGAGCAAAGTGCGGCTGCGCGCATTCGGGTTGTCGATCAGGAACAGCGCCGCGTCGCATAATTCAGCCGCGTTGTGCGGCGGTATCGAGGTGGCCATGCCGACCGCGATGCCCTGCGAGCCGTTGGCGAGCAGATTGGGGAATGCCGCCGGCAGCACGACCGGCTCTTCGCCAGTGCCGTCGTAGCTCGGCCGAAAGTCGACGGCATCTTCCTCGATGCCGTCGATCAGCAGCCGCGCCACTTCGGTGAGCCGCGATTCGGTGTAGCGCATGGCGGCGGCGTTGTCGCCGTCGATGTTGCCGAAATTGCCCTGCCCGTCGACCAGCGGATAGCGCTGGGCAAAATCCTGCGCCAGCCGCACCATGGCGTCGTAGATCGCCTGGTCGCCGTGCGGATGGAAATTGCCCATCACGTCGCCGACCACCTTGGCCGATTTCTTGAAGGCGGCGCCCGGATCGAGCCGCAGGGTCCGCATGACATGCAGAATCCGGCGGTGCACCGGCTTGAGCCCGTCGCGCGCGTCGGGCAACGCCCGGTTCATGATGGTGGAGAGCGCATAAGCGAGGTAGCGCTCTTCCAGCGCTCCACGCAGCGCAACCTCTTCAACATGGCCCTTGTCGGGGGGAATCAGTCTCTTGCCCATGGTTGATAGCTACTGCGTCGGTCGCCCATGAACAAGCGATGAACGGGCCCGCCGTCCAGGCTTCGTGGGCGGATATGTATCCATTGCAAACTTGTCGGCCCGGCCGCAGAACAGGCCCGTTTTCCAACCGGCCGCATGCGAATAACCTCGCCTCGCGATTGGTCTTGGCTCAGAGGGCCCGTGTGATGATCAAACTCCGCAAAAACCTGCCACTGGCGATGGCCGCGCTCGGCGCTGCCGCCGACGCGCAGGCCGAGTGGGGCGCCCACCCGCCGCGTGAGCGTGGCGAGATCCTGCGGCGCGCGTTCGAGATGATCGCTGAGCGCACCGACGAGCTCGCGATGCTGATGTCCTTGGAGATGGGCAAGTCGCTCGTCGAGGCTCGCGGCGAGGTCGCCTACGCCAACGACTTCCTGCGCTGGTTCAGCGAGGAGGCCGTGCGCATTCACGGCAGCTACTCGGTCAGCCCCAACGGGCGCTCGCGGCTCTTGACGATGCGCCAGCCGGTCGGGCCGTGCCTGTTCATCACGCCGTGGAACTTCCCGCTGGCGATGGGGACGCGCAAGATCGGTCCGGCGATCGCGGCCGGCTGCACGATGGTCGTCAAGCCGGCGAAGCAGACGCCGCTGTCGATGCTCGCACTCGCGGGGATCTTCGAGGAGGCCGGGCTGCCGGGCGGCGTGCTGAACATCGTCACGACCTCGCGCTCGGGCGCGGTCACCGACCCGCTGTTCGACGACCCGCGCCTGCGCAAGCTCTCCTTCACCGGCTCGACCGAGGTCGGCCGCACCCTGTTGCGCGAGGCCGCCGACAANNTGTTCGAGGACGCCGATCTCGAGTTGGCGGTCGACCAGGCGATGATGGCGAAGCTTCGCAACATGGGGGAGGCCTGCACGTCCGCCAACCGGTTGTATGTCGCGGCGCCGGTTGCGGATGAGTTCGCGCGTCGGATGGCGGCGCGGATGGAGCAGCTCCGTCTCGGCCGCGGGATCGAGCCCGACACCGATCTCGGCCCGCTGATCGACGAGACCCAGC
>PMAF01000274.1:0-254 GCA_003152455.1 Hyphomicrobiales bacterium | reverse complement strand
GGAGGAGATCTTCGGCCCGGTTGCGCCGGTCGTCAGCTTCGAGACCGAGGAGGAGGCGGTCGCCCGCGCCAACGCGACCGAGTACGGCCTCATCGGCTACGTGTTCACCCGCGACATCAACCGCGCCCTGCGCGTCGCCGAAGCCCTCGACACCGGCATGGTCGGGTTGAACCAAGGTGTCGCATCCAACGCCGCCGCGCCGTTCGGCGGCGTGAAGCAGTCAGGGTTCGGGCGCGAAGGCGGCGCCGAGGGGA
>PMAF01000070.1 GCA_003152455.1 Hyphomicrobiales bacterium | reverse complement strand
CGGGAAAATACCGGGAAACCGTCGTCGAAACCCGTATGGGTACAAGCTCCAAGTCGGGTAAATCAAATCCACTGCAAGGGTTTTTGTAGTGTTTTCCCGTATTCAACGGAAACGGGAAACCTAGCCAGAATGCCGGCGTCGTGGCCATTGATCGCGGGAACCAAAGCGCTGCATCAGCAGCAATTGAGCGCCCCTCCTACGTGTGCGCTGATAATAACTCGCTGAACGCGCCGGCTGAGACTCGCGGCATGAGCTTGGACGGCATGATATTCACAATTGGGGTTGTGCGCGACCTTCCAAGTCTTGATGCTCAGCTAGCCTTCTCGAAGCAGTGGCAGACGATGATTCTGTCGCCTCTGGATTGTGACTTATTTATGCGTAGCTTGCCTCACCAAGCTCTCCTTCCGCTCGAACCATCGGGCGATGCGGACGTTTGGGTGGAGCGATTGTCGCGGGCTTTCGACGATGCCAGTCGCCACACCGGATTCCTGGAGCTAGCCGAGTCAGCGGTTGACGCCTGCCCCGGCGATCCGATCGTCCTCACGCTCGCTGCCACGGCGGCCCTTTTGGATGACCGGCCCGAGCGGGCGCTAGTGTTTCTCAAGCGGATTTCCAAGCGCTACAGCGCGACGCCGACAGATCACCTGCTACGAGCGCTGGCGCTGTTCCAAGATGGAAAACGTGTGGCGGCCCGGGCGTTATTGGAACGCCACGGGCTGACCGATTGGCATGCCGCGCTCCAGGCTTTTCCGGGCGGAAGGCAACGCTTGCGATGGATGGTAGGGCAGGTCGACGCGATCATGGATCGCGACCAGCCCTCTCCGCAACGACGCCAAACGGCGGCGGCAAAGAGTAAAGTCAAACCCCCACCCGCCCCTCGTCCAGCGCGCCCGTCCAGCAAGCCCACGCCGCCTGTCCCTGAGGTCGCGTCAACCTCGCTCCAGTCCTTGCCGAGGATCGAAATCGACATCTCCTTTGCGGCCGAGGTTGACCTTGCGCCCCTACTCCACATCATTGCACGTGTGCCCGAACGGGAGGGCCGATGGTGGGGGCTACGCGAACGTTTGACCCATCTTGGCCTCGCTCAGGGCTTCGACGAACTTCTCTGCTTGCCGCACCTCACCGGCGTCGAACCATTCTGGCATCAGATCGAGACCGTGCGGAAGGTGTTGAAGCAATTCCGCGGACGTGTGCTGCTTGCCGACGAAGTCGGCCTCGGAAAGACCATCGAGGCTGGCATGGTCCTCAAGGAATATGCGTTGCGCGGCATGGCGGAGCGAGTGTTAGTGCTGGCGCCGGCCTCGCTCGTCGGCCAATGGCGGGAGGAGCTGGAGACCAAATTCAGCCTGTCTTTCGCGACGACCCACGACCAGCTGCTGCGCGACGACCCGCCCGCGTTCTGGGGGCAGAAGCGTATCATCGCGTCGATCTCGGCGGCTCGACGACGCGAGCATTCTGAGTATCTGCTCGGGGGTACCTTCGACCTCGTCATCATCGACGAGGCGCATCATCTGCGCGACCGGTCGAGCCAGAGTTGGAAGCTCGTCGATGCGCTCAACAAGCGTTTCTTGCTGCTGCTCTCAGCGACGCCGGTGCAGAATGACCTTGTGGAACTATACAATATAATGACGCTCTTGAAGCCGGGCATCTTCAAGACGCTCAAGGAATTCCGCGCTGCCTACATGACACCCGGCAAGCCGAGACAGCCGGCGAATCCCGAGCGCCTGCGTGAATTGATGCGCGGCGCCATGATCCGCAACACCCGTGCGGTCGTCGCTCTGAAACTTCCGCGCCGCCACGCGGTCACGATTAAGGTCGATGGCCAGCCGGGCGAAGTCGAGGCCTATGCCGATCTGGCGGCCGCAGTGCGCCGCCTCGCAGCCGAGACCGGGGCGGGCGGGCACCGGTTGGCACTGCACCACCTGCTCGGCGCGGCCGGATCGTCGCCGGTCGCCGCGGCGGTTGCCGTGGCGCGGTTCGCAGCACGCCGTCCCGACGACATGGAGTGGTGGGCTCTAGCCGAACGCTGGGCGGCGATTGAAACCGGTGGCAAGGAGACGGCGCTACTCGACCTGCTTCGTCGCAACCCGGATGAGAAGAAGCTGGTCTTCGTCCATTCCCGAGAGACGCTGGCCCGCCTGGCCAATCTGCTCGCGCATGCCGGCTTGCCCTTCGCGCGCTTCGACGGCAGCCTCAGCGGGCCGCAGAAGGATGCAGCGATTGCCGACTTCCGCGACAAAGCGCCCGTGCTGCTCTGCACAGAATCCGGTGGCGAGGGCCGCAATATTCAGTTCTGCAACACGCTCATTAACTTCGATGTACCTTGGAACCCTATGGCGATTGAGCAGCGCATTGGCCGCATCGACCGCATCGGCCAAAATCGGGAGGTCTTCGTGTTCAACCTCGTCACGCGCGGCACACTGGAAGATCAGTTGCTGGCGCTGCTTGAGGAGAAGATCTCCATGTTCGAACTGGTCGTCGGTGAGGTCGGCGCGATCCTCGGCGGGCTGGGGGATGAACGCGACTTCCCGGAGCTGGCGCTCAACGCCTGGCTCGAAGCGACCGAGGCTGGTCGGACCGATGCCTTCGATGCCCTGGGCCGCCGGCTCGATGATGCGCGGGTGCAGCATGAGGGCGCCAAGGCACTCGATGCAGCGCTGTTCGGCGAAGATTTTGAAACGGCGTGAGGGAGCCGGCGATGGGCGAACTGCGCGATTTCGTCTCTGACGTGCTGGAGATCGAAGGCTCGGCCGTCGAGGCCGTGGAGCCAGACGGCCTGGAAGTGCTGGCGCCCGAACCCCTACGCACGGCCATGGACTGGCCGGAACTGGTGCGGCTCGGTTTCGGGGCCGAGCTTCCGGCTGGAGCGGTGGCCGTCGGATTCGAAGGCGACTGGCTCGACCGCTTTGGCGCGCTTCTGCGTGACCGAGGTCGTTGGGCTGAGCGACAGCTCGTGCTCCCAGACCCCATGCCGCGCATCGCTTATCCCGAACGCCTGCTCGACCACGCCCTCGATCTTCCTAATGCCATTTGGCGCTTGCATGGCGTCTCGAAGGCCTGGGCGCGTTGCCTGTTGCTGGCGTTCCGTTACACCGCGGTCTCCGACGAGAAGCGTGAAGGGCTGGTCTGGCTCGGATTCAACCAGGGAACCGGCGCGGTCACCGACGACGTTTTAGCGCGGTTGCGTCCGCTGCTGGCGGCGGACACGGAATGGCAAGTACCCGACCCGGACGTCCGCCGCGCGGCGGGACCGGCGTGGGATGCGCCCACTCTTGAAGCGCGGGTGCGGCCGCTGCTCAAACACCGCGTGCGACTCGAAATGGAGCCGTTTCTGCGCACGATGCGACGCCGTCTCGACCGCGATCGCAACCGCATCCATGAGTACCACAACGATCTGCATCTCGTGGCTCAAAAGAGGCTCGCCAGCCTTGCCGGCACCTCGGGTGAAAAGGCGGAAGGCGACCGCAAGCGGGAGATGCTGCGTATCGCGGCGATCGAGCGGGAATATTCCGCCAAGCTCGACGATCTGCGCCGCAATTATGCGCTTCGCGTGACGATCGAATGGGCGCAGGGACTGGAGTTGTTTGTTCCGGTGCAGCGCTTCGAAGTGCTGGTCAAACGCCGTAAGGGCGAAAGGCTCATACGCATCGACTGGCACCCAACGGTACGTCTTATGGAGCCGCCGCCAAGTGACTGGGGCCTGGGCCTGGAGCGCTCTCGCCTCGTCTGCGACGATCATCTCCATATCACCGACGCGGCCGGCCAATCTCCCTGCCCATCCTGTGGCAGAGCGTGGTGCCGCGCCTGCCACCCGACGGCCTGCCCGCGCTGCGGGCAATCGATCAAGTCGCTCGGTTAGTTAATGAGAAAGTCTGCATTCTGAAACCGATTGACGCACTTTCGGACAGCAAGCGCGAACGGGCAAATGACTGGTTCAATAACACTTTGCTGTCGCGGCTCGACAACAAGCAGAAGGGCGCAATCGTCGCACGGCTTCAAGAGCCTTTTCGAGTAGCTTGGTCATATTTATAGGATAGGCGAGTCTCCCCACTGAATGGACGAGCCTAGCAAATGCCTGATTTGGCGCGACTTAGCGGCCTGTTCTCCAGCCAAGCCGGCCTCGACGTACGCGCGAAAACAGCTGCTGGCGGTGCTTCGACTGGCGAGCATCCTGTAACGAGTCGTCCGTGAAGAATTCCTACGTCTTTGATTGGACTCATCAATTGAACCAAAACAGGCAATTAAAATTGCAAGCTTCTAGCGATCGGATCGCGATTTATTGCAAATTGGTTTTCCACGCTAAAGCTTCGAAGAGGTTCGTTGCGGGGGTCTATGGGTTGATCTGAATCCGGTTTGTTCCCGCTTCGATTCATTATCGTTCACGGAAACGACGGTATCTCACGGTCATGCGTGAGACCTCCCGGTTCCCGTACAAGGAGCTTCTGCACATGCCAGGGTCTCAGACCACGCGGGTTTGGACCGGACCTCGCGGTATTGCGTCCGTCCATGTTGCCTTCCGCGGCCAAAACGGCGTCGGCATCTCGGGTTGAAACGACTTTCGCGGCTCAATGGCTGGCCTATGCTCTCCCCCGCCAACGCTTCGCCTGACACCTCACGATGCCCGACGCATGACAAGGGGTCAGTGTGGTTCGCTACGCCTTCACTGTGAGGGACTCTCACCCTCTACTCCTTGCCGGTCTCCCGGCGCACATTGGCTTCGTTTCGTAAAATCGCGGATGGCCGATCGAGAGGCGGCGTTGACAAATGTAGCTTCTGGTAGCTACTATTACACAAATGCGGTCTGTCGGTCTCAAAGTGCTCAAGAACAGGCTCAGCGAATACGTTCGCCTTGCCGCAGGCGGCGAAACGGTGCTTGTTACCGACCGAGACCGCGTGGTTGCCGAAATAGGACCGCCGCAACCCAGTCGCAGTCTGCTCCTCTCTGATTCTCTGCTGGCTGAAGCCGTTCGCGAGGGGTGGGTTATGCCTCCGGCGCTCGTTGCGAATAGTCCGCCCCCTCGTAAGCCAGTTATGGCCTTTCGTGATGTCATTAATGAAATTGAGCACGATCGAGAAAACCGGTGATCTATCTCGATACCTCGGTCGCTTTAGCCTATCTGCTAACAGAGGATCGGACGCTGCCCGATTCTATATGGCAGGAACTCCTAGTTTCCAGCCGTCTGCTTGAATACGAGATCTGGAACCGGATACACGCTCACGGGCTCGCGCACTCGCATGGTGACGAAGTGCGAGCCCTGATTGGCCGGGTGGCATTGATTGAACTGGCGCCTCCGGTCCTCGCGCGCGCTCTCGAACCTTTCCCGATAGCCGTACGCACGCTCGACGCTCTGCATCTGTCGGCGATTGAGTTTCTGCGTTCGCGCCGGCAGATGGTCAAGCTGGCAACCTATGACAAGAAAATGCTTGCTGGGGCCCGGGCGCTTGGAATCCCGATCTATGAATCCTAATCAATATCAATAAAAACTCGACCTTGTACCGATGCGCCTGCATCAAAGGCACAAATCGCGAATTTGCGCCTCGTTAAGTTGCGCCACTCATACCGATTCATCACCGCCTGCCGCGGCCACGGGGCGTTTTGGACACGCTATCTTTAGGCGCGGGTCTGAGCCTGACGCCGGGCGAGGCACCGTTTGTAAACTCGACACCAGCCGTTTCTAAAGCACGTTTAAGCGCGGTTACCGTGGAATGATGCGCTGCCAAAACTCCTGGTTTTGTTTCCAGGCGTTTTATGGTGGGCAATGATACCGAAGAAGCTTCGGAAAGATGCCGTTGCTCCCATCGCAGGAGCGCTCGAGCTGCGCGAATTAACTCGCTAGTGATTTCTGGTCCCACTATAGGCCTCCAGGTATCGATATTGATGCCTGAGGTATTGACAATGGCATCGCTATAGACGATACTCCAGGCATCGCCTTGCACAAAACAGGGGCCATCCGATGTCACTTTTTCCTTCTGCGAGCTCGACCAGTCGCCGTCCCTTAATCGGCGGCTCCGACGCCCGGATCATCATGGGCGACGATGAAGCCGCCCTGCTCCGCCTCTGGCGGGAAAAGCGCGGCGAAGTAGAGCCGGAGGACCTGTCTGCCAATCTCATCGTCCAGCTCGGCCGGGCCACCGAGGATCTCAACAGGGCCTGGTACGAGCGCAATACCGGCCCGAAATATTCAACTCAATGCGCGCGGTGCCTATTTGCGTTTTTTGGCTGCCTGAAGCTTCCGGAGCCGCACGCCCGGCCCTCCCCCATTCTCGTCGATGAATTCGACCCCGGCCAACTCCAAGGCGCGCCGAACCGCCAGGTCGTTAGCAGCCGTCATAGACGTGTCGCTATCGGATACCTCGGCGCGGCGGATCGTTGTCACGCCGATTGCCTTCGACCAGTTACATTTTACTTCAACTGTTTTGCCCGCTGCCGCTTGCTGAGGCGCACTCCGGGGCCACCGCCGTTTTCGTCAATGAAGTTAATCCCAGCTCGCTCCAACGTTTTCTGCATTTTTACGCGCGCTTCGTCAGACACATTCGGCCCAAATCCGCCCTCAAGGCGCTTAACGGTCGGAACAGATAGACCGGCGTGCCTGGCAAGATCGGTTTGAGACCATCCAAGAAGTGCTCGGGCAGCTCGAAGCTGTTCGATTGTGATCAAGCAAGATTCCTCTTGATCCCTTTTGGATCATGCGATATGATCCCGTTTGGATCAACCAATCCGACGACCGAGTCTACCCGTCGGAGTTCAACACCAAAGCTACTGTAACCGACGGAGGACGCAATGTTAGAACGGCCCACGCAAGCCATAAACCACATTGAACGGCGTGCTTTTATAGGCGGCTCCGATGCCCGGGTCATCATGGGCGACGACGAGGCCG
>PMAF01000302.1 GCA_003152455.1 Hyphomicrobiales bacterium | reverse complement strand
AGCTTGGCGAAATCGAATCGCGCGGGCGAGCGGCCGATCTGCGGCAGATCGAACGCCGCGATCATCTCCTCGGTCGTGAAGATCTCCTGATCGCCGTGCGCCCAGCCGAGGCGGACCAGGTAATTTCGTATGGCCGCGGGCAGGTAGCCCATGGCGCGATAGGCATCGACGCCGAGGGCGCCGTGGCGCTTGGACAGCTTGGAGCCGTCCGGCCCGTGGATCANNCGGATGATGTGGGTGACGTTCATGTCGTGGTCGTCCACCACTACCGCCAGCATGTAGGTGGGGTTGCCGTCGGAACGCAGCAGGACGAGGTCGTCCAGATCGGAATTCTGCCAGACGACCCGGCCCTGCACTTGGTCCTCGATCACCGTCTCGCCGGTGAACGGGGCACGCAGCCGGATCACCGGCTTGACGCCGGGCGGCGCCTCGGATGGGTCGCGGTCGCGCCAGCGCCCGTCATAGAGCTTGGCGCGGCCCTCGCGGCGGGCGGCCTCGCGCATGGCGGTGAGTTCCTCGGGGGACGCGTAGCAACGGTAAGCCTTGCCGGCCGCCAGCAGTTGCTCGGCGATCTGGCGGTGGCGCGTCGCGCGGGAGAACTGGAACACGATCTCGCCGTCCCAGGTCAGCCCCAGCCAGGTGAGGCCGTCAATGATGGCGGCGATGGCGGCGGCGGTCGAGCGCTCGCGGTCGGTGTCCTCGATCCGCAGCAGCATCTTGCCGCCAAACCGGCGCGCATAAAGCCAATTGAACAGCGCGGTGCGGCCGCCGCCGATATGTAGAAAGCCGGTGGGGGACGGGGCAAAACGGGTGACGACGGGCTCGCTCATTGCGCGCCCTGTACCACAGTTGCCGGGGAAGGTGTCACCGCAATTGACATTGAGCCGAGCGGCACGTCATGGCATAGGCCGCCGGAAGCGGCTGGGTGGGTTTGACTTGAGGTTTTAGAAGCATGGCGACCGACGACGAGGCAAGCGGCAATCCGGCAGTTGGTGAGCCCGGGCGCGACTTCATCCGCGATATCGTCCAGGCCGACCTCGATGCCGGACGCGTCAATGCGGTGGTCACGCGGTTTCCGCCCGAGCCGAACGGCTATCTGCACATCGGCCACGCCAAGTCGATCTGCCTCAATTTCGGCATCGCGCAGGAATTCGGCGGCCGCTGTCATTTGCGGTTCGACGATACCAATCCGGCCAAGGAAGAGCAGGAATATATCGACGCCATCGAACGCGACGTGCGCTGGCTCGGCTTCGATTGGGGGAAACACCTCTATCACGCCTCCGATTATTTCGAACGGCTCTATGGCTGGGCCGAGGACCTGATCCGCGGCGGCAGGGCCTATGTCGACGACCAGAGCCAGGACGAGATCCGTCACAATCGCGGCACGCTGACCGAGCCGGGCAAGAACAGCTCGTTCCGCGATCGCCCGGTGGAGGAAAACCTCGACCTGTTCCGCCGCATGCGCGCCGGCGAATTCCCCAATGGCGCGCGCGTGCTGCGCGCCAAGATCGACATGGGCAGCGGCAACATCAATCTGCGCGACCCGGTGCTCTACCGCATCCTCAATGCGCCGCATCCGCGCACTGGCACCACGTGGAAAATCTATCCGAGCTACGACTTCGCGCATGGCCAGTCGGATGCCATCGAGGGCATCACCCATTCGGTCTGCACCCTCGAATTCGAGGACCATCGCCCGCTGTACGACTGGTTCATCGCCAGTCTGGGCGTGCCGTCGAAGCCGCATCAGTACGAGTTTGCCCGCCTCAATCTCACCTACACCGTGCTGTCGAAGCGCGTGCTCACCGAGCTGGTGCGCGGCGGCCACGTGACCGGCTGGGACGATCCGCGCATGCCGACGCTTGCCGGGTTGCGCCGGCGCGGCGTGCCGCCGGAGGCGATCCGCGATTTCATCAAGCGCATCGGCGTCGCCAAGGCCAACAGCCTGGTTGACGTCGGCATGTTCGAGTTCTCGGTGCGCGAGGCGCTCAACAAAAGTTCGCTGCGCCGCATGGCGGTGCTCAAGCCGCTCAAAGTGGTGATTGAGAATTACCCGGAGGGCCAAGTCGAAGAACTCGACGCGGTCAATCATCCCGACGATCCGGCGGCCGGCTCGCGCCAGATCAAATTCGGCCGGGAGCTCTATATCGAGCAGGATGACTTCATGGAGAACCCGCCGAAAAAATTCTTCCGGCTGTCGCCCGGCATGGAGGTACGGCTGCGCTACGCCTATTTCATTACCTGCCGCGAGGTGGTCAAGAACGACAAGGGCGACGTGATCGAACTGCGCTGCACCTATGATCCCGCGACCAAGGGTGGCAATGCGCCGGACGGCCGCAAGGTAAAGGCGACCATCCATTGGGTCTCGGCCGCCCACGCGCTTCCCGCCGAAGTGCGGCTGTACAGTTCGCTTTTTACGAAGCCAGATCCGAGCGGGGGTGAGAATTTCATCGCCGACCTCAATCCGAATTCGCTAGAATTGCTTAGCGGCGCCCAGCTCGAACCGGCGCTAGCCGACGCCAAGCCGGAAGTGCCGGTGCAGTTCGAGCGCCAGGGCTATTTTTGCCTCGACCCGGCGTCGCAGCCCGAGCGGCTGGTCTTTATCCGCACCATCGGCCTGCGCGACACCTGGGCGAAGGACCAAGCCAAGGAAAAAGCGGCCGCAGGGTAGCAGCTGACATTCGTTCACAACCGTTCTCCTAGCCACAACCCCTAGCTGCGCTATCGTAGTGCCAGGTTGCGTGAGCGTCGGGGGCGCCACGCCCATGGCCCTGAACGAAAAGGCGCGCACACGAGCCAAAGCTTGGGACGCCGACGCCGCGCGCCGGCGCGCAGGCCTCCTGTTGCCGGCGGGGCTTGCCGACCGCGCCGCTTGGTTGCGGCGGCTTCTGTCGGAATGGGTGCTCGCCGAAATCGCGCCGGGACAGCTGATCCCTTGGATGGCGGTAGCCTTCGGCTTCGGCATCCTCGTTTATTTCACGGCGGATCGTGAGCCGGCCTGGTGGGCGGCCTCGGCGCTGGCGCTCGTTGCCGTTGCAGTCGCGATCTTGGCGCGCCGCCGTCTGGTCGGCTTTCCGCTCGCGCTCGGCTTTGCCGCCATCGCCGCCGGCTTTGCCGCCGCGGCGTTGCACCGCGTACGTCATCCATCCGGTTCTGCAATTCCCGGTCTCGACCGTGACGCTGTCCGGCTTCGTCGAAATCCGCGAGGAGCGCGAGCGCAGGGACCGCATCACCGTGCGCGTTCACACCATCGAAGGCCGCCGCCTCAATGAAGCGCCAGAGCGCGTACGGCTCGCGGTGCGCAAAAACACCGCGCCCGCGGTCGGCAGCTTCATCGAGCTCAAGGCGCACCTGTCGTCGCCGCTCGCGCCCCGGCGGCTACGACTTCGCGCGCGATATGTATTTCCATCGCATCGGCGCTTCCGGCTACGCGCTCGGAAAAATCACGATCGCGGCGGCGCCGGTCAATGGTGGTTTTTGGCTGGGCCACGCGGCGGTGATCGACGGCATTCGGGAGACGATCGACAAACGCATGCGTGCCGAACTGCCGGGTGACGAAGGTTCGATCGCCTCCGCGCCGATCACCGGTAAGCGCGACGCCATTTCGACGCCGGTCAACGATGCGATGTATGTCTCAAGCCTCGCGCACGTGTTGTCGATTTCCGGCTATCACATGGCGGTGGTCGCAGGCATCGTGTTCTTTTTCATTCGCGCCGGGCTCGCGCTGATCCCGTCGATGGCGAGCCGATACCCGATCAAGAAATGGGCTGCGGCGGCCGCGCTTGCCGCGGCGACGTTCTATCTGCTGCTGTCGGGAGCCGAGGTTGCGACCCAGCGCTCGTTCATCATGATTGCCATCGTGCTGGCCGGCATCATGGTGGACCGGCCGACATTGACCTTCCGCACGATAACGGTCGCGGCGCTCGGCGTGCTGTTGCTGTCGCCGGAATCCGTCGTCAATCCGAGCTTCCAAATGTCGTTCGCGGCGACGCTCGCCTTGATCGCGGCCTACCAGCACGGCCTGCCATGGTGCGCCACGGCCGATACCTCGCGCGGCGCCCGCATCGCGCTGTGGGGCGGGCGGGAAATCGTCGGGCTGATCCTTGCGTCTTTTGTCGCCGGCCTCGGCACCACGCCTTATGCCGCCTATCATTTCCACCGCACCGCGCCTTACGGCGTGATCGCCAATCTGCTCGCCATGCCGGTCGTGTCGGCCGAGGTCCTGCCGATGGGCATCCTGGGGGTGCTGGCGATGCCGTTCGGCTTCGACGCGATCTTCTGGAAGCTGATGGGCTACGGCATCACCTAGATGGATACGGTCGCGCTCTGGGTGACGAGCCTGCCGGGCGCCGTCGGGCGGGTGCGGGCGTTCGGGACCGGACCGCTGCTGCTCGCGACGGCGGCAATTTTGCTGGTGTGCCTGTTGCGCACGCCGCTGCGCTGGAGCGGCGCCGTGCTGGCGCTGATTGCAGGCCTGTGGGCGGTCGCAACGCCGCTACCAGACATTCTGGTTTCCGGGGACGGCCACGCCGCAGCCATCCGGGGGCGCGATGGCCGGCTCGCGGTGCTGCACAGCAACCGCGACAGCTTCGCCATCAAGGAGTGGCTTGCCGCCGACGGTGATGCACGCACCGTCAAGGATGCGACTTTGCGGGATGGCGTTGCGTGCGATGCCGTAGGCTGCATCGGCCGGCTCAGCGACGGCCGGCCGGTGTCGGAGGCTTTGTCGGTCGAAGCCTTCGCCGAGGACTGCGCGCGCGCCGCCGTGGTGCTCAGCCCGCGCGAGGCGCAGCGCGATTGTGCCGCCATTTTGATCGACCGCAGGGCCTGGCGCGCCAATGGCGCGTTGGCGCTGCGTTGGACCGGCGATCGTTTCGAGATAAGGGCCGCCCACCCACCGGGTTATGAACGGCCCTGAGCGCGCGGGACGCGTGAACCTGCAAGCGCAACACAGGCTCCGACGCGGCCAGCCGCGCCTAACGCAACGCCACGCGTGGACGATCTGGAACCGGGAGATTAGATTTTAGTAGCGCCGGAACAGCCCCACCAGCTTGCCCTGGATGCGCACGCGGTTGGGCGGCAGGATGCGCACCTCATAGGCGGTGTTGGCCGGCTCGAGCGCAATCGAGGCGCCGCGGCGGCGGAACCGCTTGAGGGTGGCTTCCTCGTCGTCGATCAGCGCAACCACGATATCGCCGGTCTCGGCGGCTTCCGAGCGGCGGATCAGCGCGATATCGCCGTCGAGAATGCCGGCCTCGATCATGCTGTCGCCGCGCACTTCGAGCGCGAAATGCTCGCCGGCCGTCAGCAGGTCGGCCGGCATGTTGATGACATGGCTGCGGGTCTGGATCGCCTCGATCGGCGTACCGGCGGCGATGCGGCCCATCACCGGCACCGCGATCGGGCGGCGGCCATCGTCGTCCTCGGAATTCATGGAGTTGGCGGATGCGGCTCGCACGCGGCCGAGGTCGCCCTCGATCACACTCGGGTTGAAACCGCGCGAGCGGCCGCCGCCGTTGATGCCGTGGGCGACCGAGTCGGGAAGCTTGATGACTTCGATGGCGCGCGCGCGGTTGGGCAACCGGCGGATGAAGCCGCGCTCTTCCAGCGCCGTAATCAGCCGGTGGATGCCGGATTTGGAACGCAGATCGAGTGCGTCCTTCATCTCATCGAAAGAGGGGGGCACCCCCCCTTCGGTCAGCCTCTCGTGGATGAAGCGCAGGAGTTCGAACTGCTTGCGGGTTAGCATCTGTCTCTCTCCCCGGAGTCTTTCACTGGCAGCCGTGGCCGGCTTCGTAAGGCACAAGCCATAAACAAATCATGAACGGACACTATCTGTTCGATATGTGTTCCGCAACCCTTTAATTTGGAGTGAAAAAAGCGAAAGGCCGCTAAAGGCCTAGCTTAAGGATGATACAGGGTGAACCGGCGGCCGCCGCCGGCGCGTGGGATGCGCGAATCAACAGGCAGTCGGCTTTGGCTAGCGGCGCCATCAGGGAACTGTCCTGGGCCGGCGGCGGGGTCGCTACAGGGCCATCGGGGCCTTCGGACAAGGTTGCCCGCATATAGTTCGCTCGCTCGTCATTGGCGGGCAAGTCGCAGCCGAGTCGGGCCGGCTGGGGAACGCGCTCGACGTCGTCGCGCCCGGCAAGCCGGCGGATCAGCGGCACCAGGAACAGGAAGGCGCAGACATAGGACGACACCGGATTGCCGGGCACGCCGAGCACCTGCATGCCGCCCAGCTGGCCGTGCATCATCGGCCGGCCGGGGCGCAGCGCCACCCGCCAGAACGACAGATCGAGACCTTCGCTGGCGAGCGCGCGTTGCACCAGATCATGCTCGCCGACCGAGGCGCCGCCGCTGGTGAGCAGAATATCCGCGCCCCAATCGCGCGCGCGCCGTACCGCCGCCGCGATGTCCGCGACGCGGTCTGGCGCAATGCCGAAATCGCTCACCTCGGCGCCCTCGCTGCGCGCCATGGCCACGAGGGCGAAGCCGTTGGAATAGACGATCTCGCTGGGCGCCGGCGTGCCGCCCGGCGCCACCAGTTCGTCACCGGTGCCGAGCACCGCGACCTTGGGCCGGCGGTGCACGCTCAAGGTCGGATAATTCATGGCGGCGGCGAGCATCAAGTCGCGGTCGGTGAGACGGCGGCCTTTGCGCAGCAGCGGCTGGCCTTGCGTAAAATCGATGCCGCGGTCGCGCACGTTGCGGCCCTTGGCGGTCGCCTTCTGGATCGTCACTTTGTCGCCGTCGCGGGCGGTAAGTTCCTGGATGATCACGGTGTCGGCGCCGGCCGGCATGACGCCACCGGTAAAGATGCGGGCGGCTTGGCCAGCTTTCACTTCGCCATCGAACGGATGACCGGCGGCGACTTCGCCGATCAGCGCGAGGCTGACCGGCGCCTGCGCCACATCGGCGGCACGCACCGCGTAGCCATCCATGGCGGAGACCGCGGCCGGCGGCTGGGTACGCAGAGCGTTGAGGTCTTCGGTCAGCACGCGGCCGAGTGTAGCGTCGAGTGCAACGGTTTCCGGCGCCAGCGCGCGCGCATCGGCAAGCACGCGCTGCAAAGCTTCGGCGACCGACATCAATGGCACGGCTCAATCCTCTGCACGATAATCGCCGGACTTGCCGCCGCGCTTCTCAATCAGACGGATTCCCTCGATGCGCATGCCGCGCTCCACCGCCTTGACCATGTCGTAAATGGTCAGGCACGCGATCGATACCGCGACCAGTGCCTCCATCTCGACGCCGGTTTGCCCGGTGACTTTGACCGTCGCCCGCACCAGGAAGCCGGGCAAGGCATGCTCGGGATCGATATCGATCTCGACCTTGGTGATCGGTAGCGGGTGACAGAGCGGGATTAGCCCGTGGGTGCGCTTGGCCGCCATGATGCCTGCCAGCCGCGCGGCGCCCAGCACGTCGCCTTTCAAGGCGTTGCCGGCGAGCACCAAATCGAGCGTCTCCTTGCGCATGATCACGCGGCCTTCGGCGATCGCGAGCCGCTCGGTCAGGCTCTTGGCGGAGACGTCGACCATGCGCGCGTGGCCGCGCGGGTCGATATGGGTGAGTTCGGCATTGGCCATCAATGGCGGCCGTTTCGCATTCGGACGCTGCGTTGCCTTCGGGCGGCGCGCGACGGTTTTTTTGCCACGCGCCATCGGCTTACTCCGCCGCGGCGCGGCGTGGCGCGCGCGCGAGCAGGGCGCGCGTTGCGGCGGTCACGTCGCTTTGACGCATGAGGCTTTCGCCGACCAGGAAGGTTGATATCCCGTTGCGGGCGAGGCGCGCGAGGTCGGCAGGGGTGTTAAGGCCGCTTTCGGCGACAATGATGCATTCACCGGGGACGATCGGCGCCAGCCTTTCGCTGACCTCGAGCGAGGTCCGGAAGGTGTGCAGATCCCGATTGTTAATGCCGATCAGCCGCGATTTAAGGTGCAGCGCCCGTTCGAGCTCATCTTCCTGATGAACTTCAAGCAATACGTCCATATCGAGAGCAAAAGCTGCATCCTCGATGGCTTTTGCCGCCGCATCGTCGACCGCCGCCATGATGATCAGAATGCAGTCGGCGCCGAGCGCGCGCGATTCCACCACCTGATAGGGCTCGTAAATGAAATCCTTGCGCAGAACCGGCAAGCCGGTGGCGTTGCGCGCAGCGCCCAGAAATTCGGGCTTGCCCTGAAACGAAGGCCCGTCGGTGAGCACCGAAAGGCAAGTCGCGCCGCCCGCCTCGTAAGCTTTGGCCAGTCGCGGCGGATCGAAATCGGCGCGGATCAGACCCTTCGACGGGCTCGCCTTCTTGATCTCGGCGATCAGGGCGTAGTCGCCGGCCGCAACCCGCCGCTCGATCGCGGCGACGAAACCGCGCGGGGGCGGGGCCGCTTCCGCTTGCGCCTCGAGCGCGGCGAGCGGGCGGACAAGCTTCGCCGCCGCGATCTCCTCGCGCTTGTAAGCCTCGATCTTGGCCAAAATGTCGCTCATGCATCTTTCCTGAGCATGATCTTATCTGAAAACCGCACTCACGCCTCCACGGCGTTGGACACCGCAATCAGGCGGTCGAGGCGGCCCTCGGCCTCGCCGCTGTCGATCGATTTCGCCGCGAGCCGGGCGCCTTCCTTCAAGTCCTTGGCCTTGCCGGCGACGATCAGCGCGGCGGCGGCATTGAGGATCGCCACGTCGCGGAACGGCCCGGGTTTTCCCTTCAGCACGTCAAGCAACGCCTTGGCGTTTTGTTCGGCGTCGCCGCCGCGCAGCGCCTCCGGCTTGACGCGTTGCAGGCCGGCATCCTCGGGCGTGATGTCGAAAGTGCGGATCTTGTCGTGTTCGAGCGCGGCCACGCTGGTCGGCCCGGCGGTGGTGATCTCGTCAAGCCCGTCGGAGCCGTGCACCACCCAGACGCATTCCGACCCGAGATTTTTGAGCACCTGCGCCATCGGTTCGATCCAGTGCTTGGAAAACGTGCCGATCATCTGGCGCTTGACGCTCGCCGGGTTCGACAGCGGGCCGAGCAGATTGAAGATGGTGCGGGTGCCGAGTTCGACCCGGGTGGGGCCGACGTTTTTCATCGCCGGATGATGCGCCGGCGCGAACATGAACCCGATACCCGCTTCGCGGATGCAGGCGCCGACCTGTTCGGCATTGAGGTCGATCTTGACGCCGAGCGCGCTTAGCACGTCGGCTGCGCCGGACTTCGACGACAGCGCGCGGTTGCCGTGCTTGGCCACCGGCACGCCGGCGCCCGCGGCGATGAACGCGGCGCAAGTCGAGATGTTGAACGAGCCGGAGGCGTCGCCGCCGGTGCCGACCACGTCGACCGCGTCCGCCGGCGCCTTCACGGCCAGCATCTTGGCGCGCATGGTGGTGACCGCTCCGGTGATCTCGTCGACGGTTTCGCCTCGCACCCGCAGCGCCATCAGCAGCGCGCCCATCTGCGAGGGCGTCGCTTCGCCGGACATCATGCGATCGAAGGCGGAAGCGGCTTCCGCGCGGGTGAGGCTTTCGCCGGTCGCGACCTTGGCGATGAGCGCTTTGAAATCCTCGGCCATGTTCGAGCTCTATCCGGCGGCGTGCGCGGGCGATTTGTGCGCCGAACCGGCGCTCGGCTTGCGGCCGCGCAACGCGTTCCATTCGGCAGCGAGGTCGAGGAAGTTCTTCAGGATCAAATGGCCGTGCTCGGAGGCGATGCTCTCGGGGTGAAATTGCACGCCGTGCACCGGCAAACTCTCATGCATCAGGCCCATCACCAAATGATCGTCGGTGTCGGCCGTTACGATCAATTCGGCGGGCAGACTGGCGCGCTCGACCACCAGCGAATGATAGCGCGTCGCCTTGAAAGGTCCGTTGATGCCGTGGAACACGCCCGCGCTCGTATGCTTGATCTCGAACACTTTGCCGTGCGCCGGCGCCGCGCGCACCACTTTGCCGCCGAACGCCTGTCCGACCGCTTGATGACCGAGGCAGACGCCGAGGATCGGAATGCTCGGCGCGGCCTGGGCGATGAGCTCGAGGCAGATGCCGGCTTCGTTCGGCGTGCAGGGGCCGGGTGAGAGCACGATGGCGTCCGGCTCCGAGGCGATCACGTCGGCGGCCGAAATCTTGTCGTTGCGATGCACGACGACGTCCGCTCCCAGGCCGCCCAGGTAATGGAACAGGTTGAAGGTGAAGCTGTCGTAGTTATCGATCAGAACGATCATGTTTGCTTTGTTTTCTTGCCCGCTCAAGGTCTTAAGACCACGCCAGAGGGGGGTCAAGCAGTCTACCTGCCGGCTGGCTACTGGCCGCGCTTGGCGGCGCTGGCAAAGCGCCTGGCTTCCTCGGCGGCGCGGAACAAAGCCTTCGCCTTGTTGACGCATTCCTGCTGCTCGAAGTCGGGATTGCTGTCGGCGACGATGCCCGCGCCCGCTTGCACGTACATCTTGCCGTCCTTCACCAGCGCGGTGCGCAGCACGATGCAGGTGTCCATCTCGCCGGCGGCCGAGAAATAGCCAACGCAGCCTGCATAAAGCCCGCGCTTTTCCTTTTCCAGCTCGTCGATGATCTGCATGGCGCGTAACTTCGGCGCGCCCGACACCGTGCCGGCGGGAAATCCGGCGGCCAGCGCATCGAGCGCGTCATGCTCGGCGCCAAGTTTGCCCTCGACGTTGGAGACGATGTGCATCACGTGGCTGTAGCGCTCGACGAAGAATTGATCGGTGACGGTCACGCTGCCGATCGCGGCGACGCGGCCGACATCGTTGCGGCCGAGATCAAGCAGCATCAAATGTTCGGCGCGCTCTTTCGGATCGGCGAGCAATTCCACTTCCAGCGCTTTGTCCTCGTGCGGCGTCGCGCCACGCGGCCTGGTGCCGGCGATCGGGCGAATGGTCACCAGGTCACCGCTGACTTTGACGAGGATCTCCGGGCTCGACCCGGCGACGGCGAAAGTGCCGAAATCGAGGAAGTAGAGATAGGGCGATGGATTGGTCCGCCGTAGCGCGCGGTAGAGCGAGAACGGCGGCAACGTGAACGGCGCCTCGAAGCGTTGCGCCAGAACGATCTGAAAGGCGTCGCCGGCGGTGATGTAGTCTTTGGCCTTGGCGACCATCGCCTTGTATTCGGCCGGGCTGGTGTTGGAGCGCGGCGTCACGTGGAGCGGCCCTTCGTCGTAGTCGGAAAACGACTTGTCGAGCGGCCGGTCGAGGCTTTCCAGAATGCCCGACAGCCGTTCGACCGCGCGCGCCAACGCCGTCTTTGCATCGACGCCTTTTTCCGGGCGCACCGGCGTCACCACCGTGATCGAATCCTTTACCGCGTCGAACACCACGACGATGGTGGGCCGCACCAGTACGGCGTCGGGAATGCCGATCGGATCCGGATTGGGCTCCGGCAATTTCTCCATCAGCCGCACCATGTCGTAACCGAGATAGCCGAACACGCCCGCCGCCATCGGCGGCAGGCTGTCGGGCAATGCGATGCGGCTTTCCGCGATCAGCGTGCGCAATGCCTGAAGCGGCGGGTCGGGGCAGGCCACGAAAACATCCGGCTTCAAGCGCGCGTTGCGGTTGACCTCCGCCCGCGCGCCATTGGCGCGCCAGATCAAGTCGGGCTCGACGCCGATGATCGAATGGCGGCCGCGTGTGTCGCCGCCTTCGACCGACTCCAGAAGGAAGCTCATCGGCTTGCCGCCGCCAAGCTTGAGGAAGGCCGAGACCGGCGTCTCCAGGTCCGCAACCAGCGTGGTCCACACGACCTGCGCCTGCCCGCGGCCGTAGCGTTCGGCGAATGCGGCTTCCGACGGCTCGATCTGCATGGGCTTAGAAGTCGCCGGTGTTGCCGCTATTGACAGGACCGCCGCCAATGACCTGGTTGAGCGACTGCTCGTTGAGCGAAACGCCGAAGTCGCTTTCCAGCCGCGTGACATAGGCGCCGATGATATCGTCGGAATAGGAAGACAGCAGCGACGTCGCGATCGTCTTGCTTAATGCGGGATCGAGCGCGGGATCGACGACCCCGGTTACGCGAAACACAAAGCGCGCGGTTTCCTGATCGCCCTCGGCGCTGGCCGGCACGTCCTTGGGCGTCTTGAAGGCGGCCTCGACCAGTTTGGCCGGCGCGAAGCCGCCCGGCTTGCCGCGCTGCAGGTCGGTTGCAGTGACCACTTTCAAACCTGACTCGGTCGCGAGCTGGTCGAGCGCGGTGCCGGCTTTGAGCTTGCCGACCATGTCGTCGGCCTTGGCCTGCAGGCGTTTGCCGATCTCGTCGTCGCGCCAGCGCGTCTCGACCTTGTCTTTCACCTCGGCGAGCGTGCGGTCGCGCGCGGGCGTAATGCCGGTGACGTCGTACCAAAGATAGCCGCCGTCCGGCAGTTGCAGCGGATCGTTGTCGACCCCGACGTCGCTGGCGAAGGCGGCGGCGACCGCGTCCGGCTTGGCCGGCAAATCGGCGATCGGCTTGCCGTCCGGTCCCCGGCCGGAACGGTCGACTGCATCGATGGTGTGCGAGGGGAGCCCGATCTTCTTGGCGGCCTCGGCCAGTGTCGAGCCGGCGGCGCGCTCGTCCTCGAATTTGTCGCGCAAATTGCCGAGTTCGGTCTTGGCGCGGCTCTCGGCGAGCTCGCGCTTGATCTGCGGCGCCACCTCCTCATAGGTCTTCTGGCTTCCGGGCTCGATCTTGCCGACTTGCAGCAGCACGGTGCCGAAACGGCCTTTAATCGGCGCACTGACTTCGCCCGATTTGAGCGCGAAGGCTGCGTAAGCAACCGCCGGGTCGATGATTTGGGCTTTCGCCACCATGCCGACATCGGTGTCGGTGTCTTTCAGGCCGCGTTCTTTGGCGATTTCGGCAAAGCTCGCTCCTTTGGCGATGCGGTCCTGCGCGGCCGCCGCCTCTTCGGGTTTCGGGAACACGATCTGGCGCACCTCGCGACGCTCCGGCGTGCCGTAACTCGCTTTATGCTGCTCGAAATAAGTCTTTGCGTCGGCGTCGGGCACCGCGTCCGGTTTGGCGAGGGCGGACGGCGACATCGAGACCAACGTGATTTTGCGGTATTCGGGCGCGCGGAACAAAACCTTGCGCTCCTCGAAATATTTGCTGAGCACCTCCGGCGTCGGCGACGGAATGTCGCCGGCCTGCGCCGGACCCAATGCCAGATATTCGATGGCGCGTTTTTCGTTTTGATATTGATTGATCGCCGTCTGCGCCGTGACCGGCACAGGGAAGTCGCCGCCGATGCTGAGCGCGATCTGCCGGCGCAGGATCACGCGCCGCTGCTCCTCGACAAAGCGGCCTTCGGCGAAGCCGGCTTGCCGGATGATTTGCTCAAAACGATCGCGGTCGAACTTGCCGTTGATGCCGCGGAAATTGGGATCGCCGGTGATGCGCTCTGCGATCTCGGCGTTGCTGATGCCGAGCCGCAAGGCGCGCGTTTGCTCATCGAGCGTGGTCTCGGCCACCAGCTGGCCGATCACTTGCCGGTCGATGCCGGTCGCGCGCGCTTGGTCGGGCGTAATCGGGCGGCCGACTTGCTGCCCGAGCTGCTGCAGGCGCGAGGTGTAGAATTGGCGGAACTGGTCGATCGAGATTTCGGTGCTTCCGATCTTGATCGCCGAATTGAGCCCGAAGCCGCGGAAAATATCGCCGATGCCCCAGATCGCGAAGCTGACGACCAAGCCCCCCATGATGACGGCCATGACGCCCCGGCCGAGCCAGGTTGAAGAGGCTTTATGGATACCGCGGAGCATGCTCGCGTTCTTCCCGGATCACGATGACGGCTGAATAAAGGGCTGGTGGCGCCCTTATAGGGAGCGGGCCAACTCCTTGCAACTCAAGTAGGATCGGCTTGCGGCCGGACCGCTCTGGCGCCCGCGCGGCCGGTCTGGTAACCGCACGCGGACGAGGAACGGAACATGGCATCTGCCGAGCTAACACCGCTGGTGGCGGGCAACTGGAAGATGAACGGGCTTGGCGCCTCCGAGGGTGAGCTCACCAAGATCGTCAACGGCGCGGGCGGTATCAAAGCCGATCTGATGGTGTGTCCGCCCGCCACCTTGATCGCGGACTTTGCCGCCGCGGCGCGCGGCTCCGCGGTTGCCATCGGCGGCCAGGATTGCCACGCTGACCCGTCCGGCGCCCATACCGGCGATATCGCCGCCGAAATGCTCAAGGATGCGGGCGCGGTCGCGGTGATCGTGGGCCATTCCGAACGCCGCAGCGACCATGGCGAAACGGACGATCAGGTCCGCGCCAAGGCCATGGCGGCGCGCCGGGCAGGGCTCACCGCCATCGTTTGCATCGGCGAGCAGCTCGACGACCGCGAAGGCGGCAAGACGCTGGATGTGATCGGCGGCCAGCTTGACGGCTCGCTGCCCGACGGTGCCACAGGCGCCGATCTGGTGATCGCCTATGAACCGGTCTGGGCGATCGGCACCGGGCTGACCCCAACCGCCGCCGACGTAGCGGACGCGCATGCGTTCATCCGCCACAGGCTGGTGACGCGGCTCGGGGCCGAGGGCGGCCGGGTGCGCATCCTTTACGGCGGTTCGGTCAAGCCCGCCAACGCCAAGGAGCTGCTGACAATTGCCAATGTGAACGGCGCGCTGGTCGGGGGCGCCAGCCTGAAAGCGGCGGATTTCCTCGGAATTGCGGCAGTTTACCGCTAGCTCCACTGAGGGTGGAAAAACGCGCGGTGATCGTGTAGAGACCGCGGCGAATTCCTATATGGCAGGTATAGCGCTGCCTGGGCGTTGCGCCCGGTGCGGCCGGTTGAGCGGATTTAGGTTTTATGCAGCACGTCGTTATCGTGATCCATCTCATGCTGGTGCTCGCCTTGATCGGCGTGGTGCTGCTGCAAAAATCCGAAGGCGGTGGATTAGGCATCGGTTCGACCGGCGGTTTCATGACCAGCCGCGGCACGGCCAACGTGCTCACCCGCGCCACTGCGATCCTGGCCGGACTGTTCTTCGCGACCAGCCTGCTGCTGTCGATCCTGGCCGGCATCAACCGCAAGCCGACTTCGATCCTGCAGGGCGGCCAGAGCGCGCCGGCAGCGCCCGCCGGCCCCAATGCCCCGCTGGATCCGAACACGATCCTCAATCAACTGCAACGGGCGCCGGCGGCGCCGCCTGCCGCGCCCGCGGCGCCCTCCGGGCCACAGGTGCCGCAATCGAAATAGAGAACTGAAGAAGGGCCGGGAAACCGGCCCTTCCGCGTTAGGAACCAATTTTGAGAAGAAAGGCCGGATCGGCTTTCGGGTGACAAATGAGAATATTGGCGCAAAGGCCTTTAGCTACGACCGATTTCCGATTTTTACACAGGCGCAGACCGGCACTGAGTTTTTCGCGCTCGTCGAATCGATTCGTGGAAGCTAAAGGTTAGGCCCCATGGCGCGGTACATTTTCATCACCGGCGGCGTGGTTTCCTCCTTGGGTAAGGGTCTCGCATCCGCGGCGCTCGGGGCGCTGCTGCAGGCGCGTGGCTACAAGGTCCGCCTGCGCAAACTCGACCCCTATCTCAACGTCGATCCCGGCACGATGTCGCCCTATCAGCACGGCGAGGTGTTCGTCACCGACGACGGCGCCGAGACCGATCTCGACCTCGGCCATTACGAGCGCTTCACCGGGCGTCCTGCGACCAAGCAGGACAACATCACCACCGGCCGCATCTATCGCGACATTCTCACCAAGGAACGGCGCGGCGACTATCTCGGCGCCACCATCCAGGTCATTCCGCACGTCACCAACGCCATCAAGGATTTCATCCGCGAGGGCAATGAAGGCTTCGACTTCGTGTTGTGCGAGATCGGCGGCACGGTCGGCGACATCGAGGGCCTGCCGTTCTTCGAGGCGATCCGCCAACTGGGCAACGACTTGCCGCGCCGCCACGCGGTCTACATTCATTTGACGTTGCTGCCGTTCATTCCGAGCGCGGGCGAACTCAAGACCAAGCCGACGCAGCATTCGGTCAAGGAGCTGCGCTCGATCGGCATCCAGCCCGACATTCTATTGTGCCGCACCGACCGCCCGGTGCCGGACGGCGAACGGCGCAAGCTGGCGCTGTTCTGCAACGTGCGCGAAAACGCGGTGATCGAGGCGCGCGATGTCGACAATATTTACGCGGTGCCGGAGGCCTACAGCGCCGCCGGACTCGATACCGAGGTGCTGGCGGCCTTTGGGCTGGAGCCGAATGCCGCTCCCGATCTGGCGCGCTGGCACTTCATCAACGAGCGCATCCGCAATCCGGAGGGCGACGTCACCATTGCGATTGTCGGCAAATATACCGGCATGAAGGACGCCTACAAATCGCTCAACGAAGCGCTGTCGCATGGCGGCATCGCCAACAAGGTCAAGGTCAATCTCGACTGGATCGAATCGGAAGTGTTCGAGAACGAGGATCCGGCGCCGTTTCTGGAGCACGTCAATGGTATCCTGGTGCCCGGCGGCTTCGGCCAACGCGGTGCGGAAGGCAAGATCAAGGCGGCGCGTTTCGCGCGCGAGCGGCACGTACCTTATTTCGGAATCTGCTTCGGCATGCAGATGGCCGTGCTGGAAGCGGCGCGGAACCTGTGCGGGATCGAACAGGCCAATTCGACCGAGTTCGGCCCGACCACCGAGCCGGTCGTCGGCCTGATGACCGAATGGCTCAAGGGCAATGAATTGCAGCGGCGCATGGACGGCGGGGACCTCGGCGGCACCATGCGGTTAGGGGCCTATCCGGCGACGCTCACGCGCGGCAGCCGGGTCGCCGGCATCTATGGTACGACCGAAATCTCCGAGCGCCACCGCCACCGCTACGAGGTCAACACCGGCTACAAAGACCGGCTTGAGCAACGCGGCATGCGCTTTTCCGGCATGTCGCCCGACGGCATCTTGCCCGAGATTATCGAATACGAGGACCATCCCTGGTTCATCGGCGTGCAATTCCATCCCGAGCTGAAGTCGCGGCCGTTCGAGCCGCACCCGCTGTTCGCCTCCTTCATCGGCGCGGCGGTGGAGCAGAGCCGGCTGGTGTAGTCGCGATCGCAATGGGGGGCCGCGGCGCGGCCCGTTGACCGGGCGGCTGGTCCGTTTCATGGTCGCGCCCGCGAGGGCAAATTTTGGATCAAAAACCCAACCCAACCGTCACCATCGGCGCCGTGCGCTTCGGCAATGCCTTGCCGCTGGCGCTGATCGCCGGTCCCTGCGCGCTGGAAAGCCGGGCGCACGCGCTGGAAATGGCGGCCGCGCTCAAGGAAATCGCCGGACGCGTCGGCATCGGCCTCGTCTACAAGATCTCGTTCGACAAGGCCAACCGCACGTCGGCTAAAGCTAAGCGCGGCCTCGGCCTCGACGCGGCGCTGCCCATCTTCGCCGAGATTCGCGACAGCTTGGAGATTCCAGTGCTCACCGACGTGCACGACGCCGAGCAATGTGCGCGCGTCGCATCCGCGGTGGACGTGCTGCAAATCCCCGCCTTCCTATGCCGGCAGACCGATCTGCTGATCGCCGCCGCGAAAACGGGGAAGGCCGTCAACGTCAAGAAAGGCCAATTCCTGGCGCCGTGGGACATGCAGAACGTCGTGGAGAAAATCACCGGCGCCGGAAACAAGAACGTGCTGGTGACCGAACGCGGCGTGTCGTTCGGCTATAACACACTGGTCTCCGACATGCGCGCGCTGCCGATCCTCAAGCGCACTACAGCTGCGCCGGTGATCTTCGACGCCACCCATTCGGTGCAGCAGCCGGGCGGGCAGGGCACCGCCTCGGGCGGCGAGCGCGAATTCGTGCCGGTGCTGGCGCGCGCGGCGGTCGCGGTCGGCGTCGCCGGCGTGTTCATCGAGACCCATCAGGACCCCGATCGCGCGCCTTCCGACGGGCCCAACATGATGCCGTTAAAAGAGATGGAGCCGCTGTTGCGCACGCTGGTCGAGTTCGACCGGCTGGCCAAGCGCTGAACCGGCGCGGCTCTTTTCATTCAATGACCCGTACGCTCAATCTCATCGCTCTCGTCGTTTTCGCGAGCTCGCTGTTCATGCGCTCGACCGATCCGGTGATCCCGCAGATCGCTAGCGGCCTTTCGGTCGAGCCGGCAACGGCGGCGTTGCTGTCGACCGCCTTCACCTTGCCCTATGCGCTGATTCAACCGGTGCTCGGGGCGCTCGCTGATATGTTCAGCAAATCCCGCTTGATGCTGCTCTGCCTGCTGGTGCTGACGGCCGCAGCACTGGCGGCCGGAATGGCGCCGAATTTCGAAATGCTGCTGGCGGCACGCGTGGTGGCGGGCTTTGCCGCCGGGGGTGTGGTGCCGATCGCCTTCGCGATGGTTGGCGATAATGTGCCGTTCGCCCAGCGCCAGGTCGCCATGGGCCGAATTCTGTTCGCGGTCATGACCGGAAATCTCTTGGGTGCCTCGGGTGCCGGCGTGATCGGCGACTTGCTCGGCTGGCGCGGCGTGTTCTTCGGCACCGGAATTCTCGGCGTCATCGTGCTGGCGGCCGCCATTCCCGGTTTTCGCGGCTTCGCCGAGGCGCCCGGCCGCTTCGATCTTTCGACGTTGGGGCCGAATTATCGCGCGATCCGGAGCAATCCGCTGGCGAAAATTTGTTTTGGCGCGGTGTTTTGCGAAGCGCTGTTCATGTACGGCGTTTTTCCCTACATGGCGACGATGTTGCACGCCGCCGGCGAGACCCGCGCGTCGATCGCCGGCGTGGTGCTGGCCGGCTTCGGTATCGGCGGCACGGCCTACACGTTGCTGGTTTCTGTGCTGGTGACGCGGCTTGGCGAGCGGCGTCTGATGCGGGCAGGCGGAATAGCGATAGGATTTTGCCTGCTCATCATCGCGCTACAGGTGCCATGGCCGGTGGAGTTCGCCAATTTCGTTTTGCTCGGTTTCGGCTTCTACATGTTGCACGCCGTCATCCAGATCTACGCCAGTGAACTGGCGCCGGCCGCGCGCGGCTCGGCCATGGCGCTGCATTCGTTTTTCTTTTTTCTCGGGCAAGCGGTCGGGCCGATCGTCTACGGCATTGGGCTCTCGAACGGTCACATTACGCCGGTCTTGGTGTTGGGTGCCGCGGTTATGGTCGGCGTCGGCTTGACCTGCGCGCACTGGCTGCGGCGGCCGGCGCCGGCGAACGTATGATCCCGAGAATCTAGCCGCGCCCGCGATAGGGCGCGACGCCATGGTCGGGCACCCAGACGCCCTGCGGAATTTTGCCGGCCTGCCAGAACACGTCGATCGGCATGCCGCCGCGCGGATACCAGTAGCCGCCGATACGCAGGTATTTCGGCTTGATCACCGCAACGAGCGTCTTGCCGATGGCGATCGTGCAGTCCTCGTGGAAGGCGCCGTGATTGCGGTAGCTGTTCAAGTAGAGCTTGAGCGACTTCGACTCGACTAGGAAGCGCCCGGGCGCGTAGTCGATCACCAGATGGGCGAAATCGGGCTGGCCCGTGATCGGGCAAAGGCAGGTGAATTCCGGCATGGTGAAGCGGGCGAGGTAATCGGTATCTGCGTGCGGATTGGGCACGCGGTCGAGCACCGCCTTCTCCGGCGAGGCGGGGATCGGGCTCCGGCGCCCCAGTTGCAGCGGCTTTCGGGTCATGCGCCTTGGAATGCCCGCCTGCGCGGGGCATGACAAGGGGGTTGTCGATCCTGTAGAAGCGCCCGCATCAGCAAAGCCGGATAAGCCCATGACCGCCATTACCGACATTATCGGCCGCGAAATCCTCGACAGCCGCGGCAATCCGACCGTCGAAGTCGACGTCGTCCTGGAGGATGGCTCGAAAGGCCGCGCCGCAGTGCCCTCTGGTGCCTCGACCGGAGCGCACGAAGCGGTCGAACTGCGCGACGGCAACAAGGCGCGTTACGGCGGCAAGGGCGTCTTGAAGGCGGTCGATGCGGTCAACGGCGAGATCTATGACGCGCTTGGCGGCATGGAGGCCGAGGCGCAGGCCAAGATCGACGAAACGCTGATCGCGCTCGACGGCACTCCGAACAAAGGCCGGCTCGGCGCCAACGCCATTCTCGGCGTGTCGCTCGCGGTCGCCAAAGCCGCGGCCGCCGCCAAGCAGGCGCCGCTCTACCGCTACGTCGGCGGCACCGCCGCCCGCACTTTGCCGGTGCCGATGATGAACATCGTGAATGGCGGCGTGCATGCCGACAATCCGATCGACTTCCAGGAATTTATGATCATGCCGGTCGGCGCGCCGACATTCGCGGAAGCCTTGCGCGCCGGCGCGGAAATCTTCCACACCTTGAAAGCGCAGCTCAAAGCCGCCGGCCTCAACACCAATGTCGGCGACGAGGGCGGTTTTGCGCCCGATCTGAAATCGGCGGAAGCCGCGCTCGACTTGATCATGAAGGCCATCGAGAAGGCCGGGTACAAGCCGGGCGGCGACGTGATGCTGGCGCTCGATCCGGCCGCGAGTGAGTTCTTCAAAGACGGCGCCTATGTCTATGCCGGCGAGAGCAAGACGCGCTCGCCAAAGCAGCAGGCCGACTATCTCGGTAACTTGATCAAGACCTATCCCATCGTCTCGATCGAGGATGGCATGGCCGAGGACGATTTCGAGGGCTGGAAAATCGTTACCGACTTGATCGGCGACAAGTGCCAGTTGGTCGGCGACGATCTGTTTGTCACCAACGTTGCGCGGCTCGCGCAAGGTATCAGGGACGGTCTGGCCAATTCGATCCTGATCAAGGTCAACCAGATCGGTACGCTGACCGAGACGCTCGCCGCCGTCGAGATGGCGCACAAGGCCGGCTACACCGCGGTGATGTCGCATCGCTCGGGCGAGACGGAAGATTNNGCCACCAATTGCGGGCAGATCAAGACCGGCTCGCTTGCCCGCGCCGACCGCACCGCGAAATACAATCAGTTGTTGCGCATCGAGGAAGAGCTCGGCGCGCAGGCGAAATACGCCGGCCGCGAAGCCTTGAAGGCGCGTCGTTAGGGGTTTTTCCGGCGGCTTGGATTTGCGTGTAGAATTCCAGGGAATTCGGATCCCGAAAGCCGAGCTGCCGCCATGGATCAGACCACGACCCTCTCCAGCCGCGACTGCCGCCAGGCCATCGAGCGTCTGACTGCTTTTGTGACGCAATCGGTCGACGCTGCGCGCGCGGTCGAGGAACCATTCTTCCATCTCGAATTCGATCGGGTGTTCCCGGACGACGTCTACGCGCGAATCCTGGCGCTCAAGCCGGACGCGACCGACTACCGGCCGATGCACGGCCGCAGCAAGGGCCACGATCTCACCGACGGCACCCATACGCGCGTGAAGATCGACCTGTTCCCGGAATACATCCGCAATCTGCCAGCGGAAAAACGCGCGCTGTGGGAGGTGGTCGGCCGCGCGCTGTGCTCGGAGCCGGTCAAGCAGGCTTTCATTCGCCGCCTCGCGCCGGGTCTGTCGAAGCGCTTCGGAGCCGGCTTCGCCAAAGTGGGCATGTATCCGATCCCGATCCTTACCCGCGACATCCCCGGCTACCTGATCACGCCGCACACCGATACCCGGTGGAAGGGCATTACCGTCCAGCTTTATCTGCCGGCGGATGACGCCAATACCGATATCGGCACCATCTTCCACGAGAGACTGCCCGACGGTTCGATGCCGAAGAGGGCGCAGATGCGTTTTGCGCCCAATACCGGCTACGCCTTCGCGGTCGGCACCGACAGCTGGCACTCGGCCGACGCCGTGCATAATCGCGTGAAATCCCGCGATTCGATCTTGCTCACGTATTTCGTCGATCAGGGGCTGTTGCGGAACTTCCGCAACCGCGGCAAGCGGCTGGGCAACTTCGTGCTCAACGAGGTCCGCCAGTACTTGCCGGTCTGACCGGCCGCTGCGGCCCGCATTAAAGCCGCCTTAACGCGAATGCCGCATCTTGCGCCGCCATGGTTTCCCACCGTCGCCGCCGCACCGTTCTGACCGCGCTTGCGCTCTATACCTTCGCCGCGCTGTTCATCGGCTATTTTGCCCACAACGCCTTCACCGGCAATCATGGCCTGCGGGCGCAAGCCGACCTCGATCAGCAGTTGGCAAGCATGCAGGGCGACCTCACGCATTTGAAAGCAGAGCACGCGCTGTGGGAGCGGCGGGTGGCGTTGCTGCGCTCCGACCGCATCGATCCCGACATGCTGGACGAGCGCGC
>PMAF01000292.1:2078-12184 GCA_003152455.1 Hyphomicrobiales bacterium | reverse complement strand
GCGCCGGCAAGTCGACCATGGCGAAGCTCGTGACCCGCTTCTACGACCCGACCGAGGGCCGGGTGCTCATCGACGGACACGACATCAGGCACGTCTCGCTCGATTCGCTCCGCAGCCAGCTCGGCGTGGTTCCCCAGGAGCCGTTCCTCTTCGCCGGCACCATCCGGGACAACATCTCCTTCGCCCGGCCCGGCGCGCCGGACGACCAGGTATGGGAGGCGTTCAACAAGACCGGCCTGACCGAACTGGTGCAGCGTCTCCCCTACGGCCTCGACACCATCGTGCACGAACGTGGACAGTCCCTCTCCTCAGGCGAGCGCCAGCTGATCGCGCTGGCCCGCGCGTACCTGGTAGACCCGGCCATCCTGCTGCTGGACGAGCCGACCAACCATCTCGACGCCGAGAGCGTGAACTGGCTGGAAGGCCATCTGCGCAATTATCCGGGCGCCATCCTGATCGTCACCCATGACCGCTACTTCCTGGACAATGTGACCGGCTGGATCCTCGAACTCGATCACGGCCGCGGCATTCCCTACGAGGGCAATTACACTTCCTGGCTGCACCAGAAACAAAAACGCATGGAGCAGGAAGGCCGCGAGGACGAGGCGCGCCGCCGCACGCTGGAGCGCGAAAGCGCCTGGATCTCGTCGACGCCGAAGGCGCGTCAGGCCAAATCCAAGGCGCGCTACGAGCGCTATGACGAGCTGCTCAAAATCGCCAACGCCAAGCAAAACACTGTCGCGCAGATCACCATTCCGGTGGCCGAACGTCTTGGCCAGAACGTGGTCGATTTCGAGCACCTCACGAAAGGTTATGGCGACAACCTGCTGATCGACGACCTCACGTTCAAATTGCCGCCCGGCGGCATTGTCGGCGTGATCGGGCCGAACGGCGCCGGCAAGACCACGCTGTTCCGCATGATCACCGGCCAGGAAAAGCCCGACACAGGCACGATCAAGATCGGCGAGTCGGTGCATCTCGGCTATGTCGACCAGTCGCGCGATACGCTCGACGGCAAGAAGAACGTCTGGGAGGAAATTTCCAACGGCCAGGACATCATTCTGGTCGGCAAGAAGGAAGTGAACTCGCGCGCTTATGTGTCATTGTTCAATTTCAAGGGCGCCGACCAGCAGAAGAANNGCGCTGGAAGAGGCGCTGGAGGATTTCGCCGGCTGCGCCGTCATCATCAGCCATGACCGCTGGTTCCTCGACCGCATCGCCACGCATATTCTGGCGTTCGAAGGCGACAGCCACGTCGAATGGTTCGAGGGCAACTTCCAGGACTACGAAGCCGACAAGATGCGGCGGCTGGGGCAGGACAGCATCATCCCGCACCGGCTGAAGTATAAGAAATTCAGTAGATAAATGCGTTATCTGGTCGCCAGCGGTGTGCGATCCGCGGACCTGCCGCCGGGCTGCCGTCTGGTCGCGGACGGCGAGGCGGTTTCGTTCGAGCAGGCGTGGAGCTTCGGTGCGCCGGTCATCGCGCAAGTCGATGAGGGCGCCGATCTCAGCGTGCTTAAATCGAAGCCCGGTGTCGCCGCGTTCCTGGTCGACGGTCTCGAACCGCCGGGCAGCGGCCAAGCCTTTGCGATCGGTGCGCACCGTATGCGCGACGCGGAAGCCTTCAAGCCGTACATCGCGGGCGTGCCCGACGTCATCGCGCCCTATGGCTGCCGCTACATCGCGCGCGGCGGCGCGGTCACGCCGGTTTGCGGATCGTTCGCGCCCGACCGCCTGGTGCTGATGGAGTTTCCCAGCGCGGACGACGTAGCGGCGTTCTATTTTTCGGCGGCCTACGCGCCGTTGCTGCAAATCCGCCTCAAGGCAACCGAGCCGCGCTTCGTGCTGGTGAACCGCTCAGGCCGCCTGCCGGAGCGCACGCGGCAGACAATCGCCGACGGTCTGGCTCGCGGCCAGCGGAGCCTTTAGTCTGCGCTGGCCCGCCCCGCACAGCGGGCCGCTAGCAGGAAAGTGCCGTGATGAATAAACCGCTCCGCGCGCCAGGAAAATCGTTCCTGCTGGAAGAGGCGACCATCGACGAACTGCACGCGGCGATCCAAGCGGGCGCGACGACCATGATTCAGGTCGTCCAACAATATCTCGCCCGCGTGCGGGCGTATAACGGCGTGTCGAGCATGCTGGTAACGAGCGACGGCGCGACGGTCGCCGCAGCGGAAGGCGTGGTTCGCGCCGGCGCGGCGCTGAAATTCCCGACACAGACCGTGAAGGCCTCGGCGATCCTGCCCGATCTCGACAAGTACAAAGGCCCGCCCATCGAGTACGGCCGCATGGAGCCGACCGCCTCCAAGCCCGACGTGCAGCAGCAGTTCGGCATGATCGTCGGCGTTCCGGACGCCGGTCAGCTCAATGCCATCGGCACTCTCAACATTCGGGGCGAGCGGTCGGTCACCTGCTGGGGCGAGTTCGACAAACATCCGTCGCTCGGACCGCTGCCGCCTGGCGCCCCGCCGGTCTGCGAGTTCTTCCGCCAACAACCGGACGCGCTCGAACGCGCGGCCGAACTCGACAAGGAATTTGGCCGCAATCCCGATCTCGAAAAAATGCCGATGTACGGCGTCGTATTCGCTTTCAAGGACCCGTTCGACACCAAGGATATGCGCTCCACGGGCGGCGGCGACGCGCGCTACGACATCGATTTTCCGGCGCGCGACCATGTTCTGGTCGAGCAGTTGCGCGAAAAAGGCGCGATCATATTCGCCAAGGCGGTGAACACGGAATACAACGGCCGGGCCGGCGATCCGGGCGGCCGCCACAAGCCCGCCAAGGTGTTGCCGTCCACGCTCGGCTATCAGCGCAGCACCTGGGCCGGCAATCCGTCGAATCCTTACGACACGGCGCGTTCGGCATCGCTCGGCTCGAGCTCGGGCTCGGGCGTCTCGGTCGGCGCGAACCTGGTGATGGCGGCGCTCGGCGAGGAAACGCGGGCCTCCTGCCGCGGCCCTTCCAACCACAACGCGGTCGCGCTGATCTTGCCGCACAAGTCGATGCTGGGTTTCGACGGCGGCGCAATCGGCGCCGACATCTACTGCGACCGCTCGGGCATTCACGCGCGCAAAATCGAGGATTGCGCCAAGATTCTCGACGCGCTCAAGGACCCGGTCGAAGGCTATTACGATCCGCGCGACCCTTTTACCGCGGTGCCCCGCTCATCCGTGTTGAGCACGTCCTATGCGGGCCATGCCAAAGCCGCCGGCGCGCCGGGGACGCTGAAAGGAATGCGCCTCGGGGTCATCCGGGAATCGATGACGATCCCGCCGGGCTCGAAGACCGAGGAGCCGATCGTCGGCGCGGCGGTCAAGGAAATCAAAACCGTGCTCGGCACGCATCTCGGCGTCACTCTGGTGGAGTCGGGCGATCCGCTGTGGACGCCGGATCACGACCTTGAGCCGATGAAGACCGACTTCCGTGCGGCGTTGGCGCGGCTGATACCGGTTTTCATGCCCGACCTGCTGTTTCGCCTGAAGGCGGATGGAACGCCGGTGTTCCCGGATTTCGCCGCGGCCGTCGTGCCGACGGAGTTCATGCCGGGAAAAATCTTCGGCTCCGGCACGATGCAGCCGATCGATTATTGCGTCGAAATGGCGGAAGGGCGGATTGCGCCGCCGAAAAATCTCGACCTCGCCACCATCCAAAATCAGGAAATGGCGATGGCATTCCGCTTTCATATCTCGCAGTACCTGACCCGCCGCGCTGCCGACTGGCAGGCGCGCGGGCAGCGCGAGACCTTGATCGATTGGGCGCAGCTCAATGCGCGCTCGAAGTTCTGGGGCGACGACCAGTGCGCGGCGTTCAAGAACTGGGAAGAGGTCGCCGATCCGCGCAATCCGCACGGCTCCCGGCAAGGCGTCAATGAGCGCATCATGCTGCGCGAGCTGCTGCGCCGCGTCGACATGATGGTGATCCTGGAGAACAAGCTCGACGCGCTGGTGCGGCTGCACACGCCGTGGCCGCCGGGGCTGATCGGACACGCCTATCAATACAACATCGCCAGCAATCTGCGGCCGGAGTCGCTCTCCGGCCCGAATGCCGGGCTGACCGAGGTGCTGATCCCGGCCGGCTATGTCACGACGGTTTACGATCCGGTGTACCAGTTGGCGCCGGACGGCCTACGCTACGTTTCCAAGGCCTCCCACAAGCCGACGACGATTCCTGCGCCGGGCTTGCCGTTCTCTTTGGTGTTCCGCGCCGAGCCGGGCAAGGAAGACATCCTGTTGCGGATCGCTTCGGCTTACGAGTCGGCGTCGAAGCGCCGCATTCCGCCGCCGGCCTTCGGGCCGCTGCCGGTGGAACAGCCCGTTCAATCGGACTAGCGTCGCGGCATGATTCGACGCGCCGTCATTGCCGCCATCGGACTGTTGCTTTTGGTCGTTTCGGCGCGCGCCGACCCCGCGTTCCAGCAATGGCTGCAGACGACGTGGCCGCAGGCGCGTGAACTCGGCGTCGCGCGCTCAACCTTCGATGCCGGCATCCGCGGGCTCGAGCCCGATTTCGGGCTGCCCGATCTTGCGTTGCCCGGCCGCCCCGAAGCCGCGGCGCAGCAGCCGGAATTTGTGCAGACGCCGGCGCAATATCTGCGCGAGCCCACCTTTGCCCGGCTGGCGGCGCAGGGTAAGAAACTTGCCGCGCAATACCGCGACACGCTCGCCCGCATCGAGAAGGTATTCGGCGTGCCCGGCAATGTGGTGCTGGCGATCTGGGCGCGCGAGACCGATTACGGCGCCGAACGGCAGCCGCACGACGCGCTGCGCGTACTGGCGACGCAGGCCTATGTCGGCAAGCGCAAGGATTTTTTCCGCAATGAATTCCTGCACGCGTTGAAAATGCTGCAGGACGGCGTACCGCGCGAGAACTTGCGCTCGTCGTGGGGCGGCGCCATGGGCCTGACGCAGTTCTTGCCGTCGGAGTACTACAAATACGCGGTCGATTTCGACGGCGATGGCCGCGCCGACATCTGGCATTCGGTGCCGGACGCGCTGGCTTCGGCGGCCAAGCAACTCGCCGGCAAGGGCTGGCAGGCGGGCAAGCCCTGGGCCATTGAGGTGCGCCCACCGTCAAATGTCGATTGCACCATTGCCGAGCCGAGCGTGATGAGGCCGGTCGGCGAATGGCTTAAGCACGGCTATGTTCCGGCTTATGGCCGCAAGCTCACCGCCGTGGAACTGGCAGCTGAAGCGTCCTTGCTGTTGCCGGAAGGCACTTACGGGCCGGCCTTTCTGACGCCGAAGAATTATTACGTGCTCAAGGACTACAACTACTCGGATCTTTACGTGCTGTTCGTCGGCCACCTCAGCGATCGGATCGCCGGCGGCCGGCCGTTCCAGACGCCGTGGAGCAAGAACGCGCAGCTCAAGACCAAGGAAGTCGAGACCATGCAGCAGCGGCTGACGTCGCTCGGGCTCTACAAGGACAAGCTCGATGGCAAGGCCGGCATGCTCACGCGCGCGGCGCTCGGCGCTTATCAGAAAAAGAATGGGCTAAAGGTCGATTGCTGGCCGACTGCCGCCGTGCTCGACCACATGCGGCGCTAGTCGCAAACTTCCATGCGCTGAATGCGATAGCCGTAGCCGTAGCCGTCCCATACCTGCCGGCGTTCCATATGGCAGACCGGACCTTCGACATATTCCGGCGGCTCGTCATAGGCGGGGGGCGGGGCAGCGTAGACCGGGGCGGGCTCGACGTAACGCGGCTGGCTGTTGGCGATGGCTGAGCCGATGATGGCGCCTGCGGCCAATCCGCCGACCACGCCGGCGGCGACGCCGCAACCATCGCAGTGCGCTTGCGCGGAAGACGGCAACGCCGCGGCCACCAGGGCGACCGCGGCGATAGCGATAATCGTATTGCGTTGCATGGGTGCCTCTCGGGCCGATGACGATCGGCGCCGATCATGCAGCCATGACCGTTACCCGACGATTAATCGCAGAATTGGCGCGGGCGGCCGTAATGGACGTAGCCATCCGGGTCGCGCCATGCCTTGCGGGCCCAATAACANNCATGGTTGGCGATTGCGGAACCGATGATGGCACCGGCGACGACGCCGCCGAGGATGCCGAGGCCAATTCCGCCGCCGCCCCAGCGCGCGTCAGCCGGAGTAGGCGCGCTCAAGGTGCCGACGACGATGGTCGCGACGGCCGCAAGCGCGAAGATGGTCTTTTTCATAACGTTCTTCCCTCCAGGGTCGGGGCCGGCCGGGGCCGACCGNNCATAAGCTAGATTTAAAGCCTGTCCCGGCCTCCTGTAAAAGAGGCAGGCTGAAAATATGTCTGAAGTTTGATGGATTAGGTTCACCACCCCTTCGAAAAAGCCCGGAATTTACGTCAATTCCGGGCTTTTCGATTATTTTTGCATTGCTTCAGCACCGCTTAGTCGCAAACCCGCACGCGCTGCACGCGCTGCACGCGCTGCACGCGCCAGCCCCAGCCGTCCCAGAATCGCCGGTGGGTCCAGTAGCAAGGCCCGCCTCGGTAATAGACCGGTCCAGGGCCATAGTAATAACCCAGACCGTAACCGTAATAGGGCCCATGGGCGGCCGAGCCGATGATCGCGCCGGCGGCCAGCCCGCCGATGATGCCGGCGGCCAGAGCGCCGCCGCGCGCTTGCGCCGGCTGCGGGGCGGCCACAGCCGCGACGCCGATGGTCGCGACGGCCGCGAGAGCTGTCAGGGTCTTGGTCATCTTGGTCATGGCGCACTCCTTCGATTTGTTTGGTCGTTTGCATTGAACGACCGATCCAGAAATTTCCTGCCACACTGGTACGTGACAACGTTCATCTTGCAGGCAGAGTTCCACTTTGCGCGTGAATGCGCCGTGAACGGCGCGTTTGGAAATGATTTTTGATTCCGCCGGGCGCATTAAATTTCGGCAAGAGTTATGGCGGGATTGCGGCGCCCTTGTCCCGACAAAAGAGCGGCGCGGGATATCTGCCGACGCCGGAGCAGGCGCCGCTTAAAGACGGCTGGCGCTTTTTCGGCGTTTGGAACGGCGCGGGTGACGCGTCTTCGCGGTACGCCGGCGGACCGCTTTGCGCCGCCGCCGCTTGAGGATAAGGCGGCCGATGTTTTTCAGGAACAGCTTCTCCAGCGGATAACTCAACCGCCGCACGGCGGCGGCCAGCGGCAGCCACTCGACCGCAGCGATGTCCTTCATGATGTCGCGGCTCGGCTGCGCCGCCGCCTTCATGCGCCAGAATTGCACGACCTTCGGCCGGCCGCGCGCGCGGTAGGTGATGGCGCCGAGAAACTCATGCACCGTCACGCGATGGCCGGTTTCTTCGACCGCTTCGCGGCGCGCGCCTCTGGCCGGGTTTTCGTCGCGCTCGAGCTTGCCGCGCGGCAAGACCCAGCGGTCATCCTTGCTGCGCTGGACCACGGCGACGCGCGGGTGAGCGCCGCCGCGCAGCACGATGCCCCCCGCCGCTTGAATGGTTTTGCGCGCCATCGCCGTTCAGCCCAGATTCTGCCGTATCTCATGTAAGCGGAAATGTCATGCGCATGAAGCAAAATGCGTGTGGGCCGAGCGCCCAGTTGTGCAAAACGCGGCAACCGCGCCGGCTGTCATAATTGGGTCGTACGAAAAATCGCCGCCTGCGCCGACCTTCTTTGCGGCTGCCGGGTACACCGTAACCTCTTCCGGCCTGCGCCGGGAGAGGGAGCGAGAGCTTGCCGCGCGCGTTATCGCCAGCCGGCTTCCTTGTCGCAGGCCTTGCGCTCGGCGACATGGGTCTTTTCCCAGGTGGTGATCGACTGGGTTTCGTTATCGCTCATCTTGTTGTTCATGCAGGTGCAATATTTCAGAACCACTTCGGCCGCGGCGTCGCCCTTGTTGTCGGCGACGCATTGATTGATCCATTTGACGTCGTCGGTGGTGGCGGCCCAGGCGGCGTTGCCGGCGAAGCCGAAAGCGGCAAGCGCCAGCGCGAAGGTTGCAACTTTCACACTGAGTCTCCTTGTGGGTAGCGTTGTCGTTTGGGGCCGGGAGCTTGGGGCTTGGGCGAGGATTCGGCAAGGCGAGGGGGCGATTTAACGCTATTGTAACCGCGCCAGCGTTCCATAGGCCGCATGCGAACGGCTGCCGTCCCGACCCCCGTCATCACCGTGGCGCGCAGCTTCGTCGTCGCCGCCTTGTTCGGCTATTTTTTTGATCTTCTGCGTCAGACCCACAGCCACCTGGTCAACGCGGCCGGCCGGCCGTTCGGCGACGACTGGGTCAATTACTGGTCAGCGGCTTATCTCGCGCTGCACGGCCGCGCCGCCGAGATCTACGATCCGCACGTCTTCCATGTCTTCCAGGAGACCATCGTCGGTTCGCCGCTCGACGGCTATCACTACAGCTATCCGCCGGTGATGCTGCTGCTCACCGCGCCGTTCGCGCTCATTCCCTACGTGCCGGCGCTGTTCGTGTGGCTGTCGGCGAGCTGGTACGCGTTCTATCGCGCGCTGAAGCTGGCGATGCCGGGACGCGGCGTGCTGCTGCTCGCGCTGGCCGCACCGGCGGTGCTGATCAACGCGGTCGGCGGGCAGAATGGTTGTTGGACGGCGGCCTTTCTCGGCGGCGGCCTGGGCCTGCTCGCGCGGCGGCCTTATCTCTCAGGCTCCCTGTTCGGGATGATGATCTACAAGCCGCAGCTTGCTTTGTTGCTGCCGGTCGCGCTGCTTGCCGGGCGGCAATGGCGCGCTTTCGCGGCGGCGAGTGTCACCGCCGGCGTGTTGCTTGCCGCCAGCGCGTTTTGGTTCGGGACCGATGTGTGGGCCGAGTATCTGCGTAATCTCAACGTGCTGCGGCAGATGATTTTGGAAGACGGCACCGGCGTCTGGCATCGTTTCGTATCGGTGTTCGTAGCGGCGCGGCGGCTGGGCGCGCCGGTCGCGGCCGCCTATGTGGTGCAGGCGATCGTGGGCGGGCTTGCCTGCATCGCGGTGGCGTGGGTCTGGTTCCGCGACACGCGCGCCAATATCAAAAACGCCGTGCTGCTGCTCGGCACGTGTCTGGCGACGCCGTATTTGCAGGATTACGACCTGGTATTCGGCGCGATCGTGGTGGCCTGGCTGTGGCAGCAGCCGGTCGAAACCAACACTTCCGAGCGCGCGCTGCAGATCGCCTGCGGCCTGCTTCTGTTGCTGCCGCTGGTAGCCGCGGCGCTCGCGCATATGACCGGGCTGGCATTCGGCCCGCTGTTCATTCTGCCGGTCTTCGTCATAGCGGTGCAGGCGGCGTTTGCCAGACGCGAGTTCGACCGGCCGCCGCTGCCGGCGTTGCACGACGCCTGACTTAAAAGATTATTCGATCGCCTCGCCGGCGCTGCCAAGCTGCGGCAGCACGCCGATGCTGGGCGCTTTCGCGGTCTTCAAGTCGAAGTTGGCCAGCGGATTAAACGAACGATCTTCTATCCCGATGATGCGCTTTGCCAACGCGTAGGCGAAAAACGCCATGCCGATTCCCGCGACAAGGTCGATAAAATAATGCGCTCCCTCGGTGATCGTGCCACCGAGCATGGCGGCATCCAAAACGAGCAAGACGATTAAAATGCGGGGGTAGCTGCGCAAGGTCAGCGGCGTCAGGACCGCGACGGTCGCGTGGAATGACGGAAAGGTAGCGATGCCGCCCGGAACTTTAGTGAATATCAACGGCCCCGCTTCGCGCAGTTGCATTAAATGATCGAGCGGTGTCGCGCCGGTAAAATGCAGAATGTGGAAGGCCGCCCGATCCACCGCAACGATTGGACCGGCCGCTGGCATCAGAGCGGAAATGATAATCGTGGAAGTCAAAGCGATCGCGAAGGCGAGGAGATATCCGCGGACGTCGCCGAGCCGATTTGAGAAGGCCAGCACGACGAGCGGGAAAGCAATTTGCAGGCTGATGGTGTCGTAAGCGAAATGAAAAACGCGCTGGACGCCGAGATGTCCATCGACCCAATGAGCGTATCCGAACCAGTTCAAGCCGAGCGCGCTATCCGCGTTTGTCAAAAAATGATCTTCAAGCGGAAAGGCGAGACGCTGCATCGAATAGGCCGCGACGACCCCGCATAAAATGGTAATGACCAAATACAATACGCCGAACATGATGGTTCTTACGGCGTCGAAAATCCGG
>PMAF01000292.1:0-2072 GCA_003152455.1 Hyphomicrobiales bacterium | reverse complement strand
AGGCACGCAGGGCGCGAGATCGGGCTGATGCGGGATTGGATAAATGCGAAGCGGTTGCTTGGCGCAAGCGGACTGAAGGTCATTGCCAGGAAGTCCCTAAAGCGAGCGCGCGCCCCGAAATTTCGAGTTTTGCTGGCAGCGGCGGCTAGGCCGCGCAAATGCAATCGCGAGCCGAACTGTGGGCCAGCGTAATTAAAACTCCCTTTATGCAAATCGCTCAAAGCTAATCGCCGGCTTTGATAGTAAATCAATTTCAAATTCGGCGTTCGGAATGTGTTTTCAGCCCTGCCGGCCTTTCAACGGCCCCCGTTGCGCCCGGACGTCGCCTATGGCCTAAATTGCGCCAACAAACCGCAACGGGGAGAAACGCCATGGCGACCTACACCTGGGACCACATCCATCTGCGCACGCCGGATCAGGAAGCGACCGCGCAATGGTTCGAGCGCGTGTTCGGCGCGCAGGTGACGCGCAGCACGGTGCTTGGCAAGCCGCGCATCGACATGAAATTGGGCGGCGCCAATATATTTCTCGCCGAGGTCAAGCCGAGCGACGGCGTCAATGCCGCGCCGACGACGCCCTATCAGGGGCTCGACCATTTCGGGCTGGCCGTTAGCGGCATCGACGCTATTGCGGCCGGCCTGAAGCAGAAGGGCGTGGAGTTCACCAAAGAGCCGCATTCGCCGCGGCCGGGCATCAAGATCTGCTTCCTGCGTGGACCGCAGGGCATTTCGATCGAGCTGCTGGATCGCGATCCGAAATATACCTGAAGCGGGGGGCGGCATGAACGGCATCCGGATATTGGCGGTGCTAGCGGTTGCGCTGGCAGGCGGCCACGCCGCGGCACAGCAGAAAAGCTTGCGCGACCAAATCGTCGGGACTTGGGATTTCGGCGTGGCCGAGGTCATTGCGCCGGACGGCAAGAAATCGTTTCCCTTCGGCGAGACGCCCAAGGGCGTCCTGATCTTTACCGCAGACGGCCACTTCGCCCAGATTCACGTCGCCAGCGACGTGCCGAAGATCGCCAGCGGCAATCGCCTGACCGGCACGCCAGAGGAATACGCCGCCATCATGCGGCGCAGTATTTCGGTGTTCGGCGACTACAGCGTCAACGAGAAGAAGAAGACTGTCACCTTCAAAATCGTGTCCGCCTCCTATCCAAACTGGCAGGGCGACGTGCAGGAACGCAGCATCGACAAGCTCACCGCCGGCGAATTCGTCAACACCAACCACAATGTCGCCGGCGGGCGGGGCAGTGCGTCGAATTACTATACGCGGGCGAAATAGGCGCCGCCGGCTCGCATTTAGCTTTGGACAAGTTGGCGTCGGGTGTTGTCTTGCGTCGCGGCAGCGGCCTTAATAGCCTCCAGGCTCACGCGTAACGTGGGAAGGCAGTTGTATGCGAGCGTTCGGTTGGGCGATCGGCGCGTTCATGCTGATCACGGCGCAGGGCACGGCCGCCGGCAACCGGCTCGACCGGTCCTTGCAGATGTTGGCGCCGGATGAGCGGCTCGAGCAGCTCTGCGACTACACCGCGATGGCCCGTATCCGCAAGGAAATCAAAGACTTCAGGCCCGACCGCGCTTTGGCCAGCGCCACGGCCGAGCCGCGCATCCGCGCCGACACCATCGAAGCCAAAGGCGGCGCCTTCCGCAGCCGCGGCAAATGGTATGCGCTCTCGTTCACCTGCACGGCGACGCCCGACCACATGGAAGTGGTCGCGTTTCGCTACGCGATCGGGCCGGAGATACCGGAATCCAATTGGGCCGCCGACGGTCTGTGGGACTGAGGACGGCGGTCAGTCGTCCTTGTCCGCGTGCCGCGCGGGCGGCAAAGCACCGGTCTTGGCGGCGTCCGTCAGCGGACAGCCGGCGTAGGCGGCTGCAATCGCCGCCGGCGCGCCGTCGACCGGGAATTCGGCGCTGGTGCGCAAGGCATTGAGCGCGCGGATGTGCATATAGAGGACGTTCGACGTCGCCATGTCGTTGGCGAAGCGCGCCACCTCGACGGGGTCCTCGATCACCACGGATTTGTAGCCTTCCACGATCCGCACCGTCGGTTGATGGCCGGGCTTG
>PMAF01000227.1 GCA_003152455.1 Hyphomicrobiales bacterium | reverse complement strand
TCAAGCAAACGGATAAGCAGGGTTGAAGGATATGCAAATTAGCCTTCGACTGGCTAACCGACGAAAGTGCATTTCCATTTTAGAGGCCGCCTCAGTTGGGCGGCTTCTTTCATTTCAAATCGAGCGCCTGCGATGTCGCTAATGGCACATCGCTGCGTTCGCTGCGGCGCAATAGTTTGTTGGCTATTGGACTAACAACGGACAAAGGGTCCCGCTGGGGCTGAATGGGTCGGCAGCGATTGACCCATAAGCGACATCGCGGAGCCGAATAGCGATGAGGAAAACTTCGACCGCATGAAGCATGCAATTACTGCGCTGGCAGTCGCGCGACCTTGCGGCAAGTCGTAAGCCAAGGCGGCGACGCTAAGATCGTGATTACAGCATGTGCAAGATGCTCGGTTGAAAGCTCAAAAGTTGCCTTTGGCTGACTATTGCTGATGCAGACTGCACCATTTTCTAGCTTTAATTATTGCATTGCACTAATTACTAAGTCATTATCACTATTAATTTATATGAAACGGCTTGTGCGCCGCAGCATATCTTATATGAACGCTGATGGGGGGCATCTCACGCATTAACGAGGTCTCCAATGCTGAAGCCCACAGTAAAAATTCTCTCCGCCGCCCTTGGTGCGTCAATTGTTCTTGCCGCGCCCGCATTCGCTGCCCACCACAAAAATAAGGCCGTGTCGGCAGAGGCCGCATCGGCACAGGCTAAGGCCTACGACAGCAACACTGTCACGGGCGACGGTGTTGTTCTCGGTGCCGACCCGGACCCGAACATCCGCTTTGCGTTGAAGCGGGAGGGGGTCCTCGACGCGGACTGATCCGCTCACAACTGTTGCGGCAAGAGGCTCTAACTGGGCTCCTTGCCGCGATAGCGAGGCATGATTCAGCGTCGAAAAAACTCGACCGCTTTAAGTGGCTTAACGCTGACGTAGCTCGCACCCGGCGCTTGATTTGAGAAGCAATGTCCATTCCGGGGGCTGCGGTCAATCGGCAACCGCTTGCTGCATTTTGTGTCGTGGGTACCAAGCGTCAGATTTTAACAGCTAGGTTCGCTCATGCCCAGGAGGCACCGATGTCCAGCACTCTCGAACAGGCCCGTCCGACCACGCTCTCCACCGTCTCGCCGGATCTCGCTGTGGTGTGCCTTTTCTCGCTGCTCGGCCTGACGCTCTCCGCAGCTATCCTGTCAAACGTTTCGTCCGAAACGATCAGCATGATGTTCTCTTCCATCGGCTAACGTTGCCCGAGCGGCTCAACCATCAACCCGAGGTGCCACTCATGCGTATACATCACGTCATCGCCGTCGTTGCAGTTCTAATTGCCGGCTTTGGAACGAGGCAGTTTTTCTTTCCACCTGTGAAAGCAAAGGCGGACATAATCCCGAGTGCCAGCATGAACGTCCTTCAAATGCACCGAGATATAAATATGCAAAACCTTCCGGTGCAAAAGGTGCACGACATGGCATTAGTATTCGACAGCGATTGACCGGATAATCTGACCCAAGAGGATTAGACGGCCTCAATTGGTGGCCTCTCTAATTTGTAAGCGAGCCGCAGGCGGCGATGTCGCTAATGGCACATCACGTCGTTCGCGGCGCCGCAACATACTTGGTCGATATTGGAGTAAAAGCGGACATTGATCGGCACGGGGGCCTAATGGCTCAATCGCGACCGAGCCAACTGCGACATTACCTGGCCGCACGGATGACCATCCGAAAGCGCGAGAACATACTGATTCTTCTCGGCTGTACGTCCTGTCCGATGGATCAGGCAAACTACCACGTTTGAAACGCCGATCGAATAGCCCGGAGTTTCGTAACAATCTCACTTTTTTGAGAAGCGGTGGTCCAGCGAGCAGCGTCCAGGTCCAAGCGCAATAAGGAACAGAAGGCCACCGATCAGGCCGAGATTCTTGTAGAAGTTTCCTTGATTAGCCGCTCGCGCCGCGCCTTCCATCGTCCAGAAGGTGTGTACGAGTAGGAGTGTGAGCACGACGAACACGATGAGGACGACAGCTGTCCAGCGAGTTTGATATCCGACCAGAATCAATACACCGCCGAATAAATCGATGGCCGCCACAAGATAGGCGATCACCGTTGGCGAGAGGATGCCACCTATCATCCCGGCAACTTTTAAGACTGCCGGATTGGCGATGTAATTGCCAATATGCGTGAACTGGATATATCCGAAAACGATGAATACGGCCGATATCAGAACGCGACCGATTGCTTGCACATAGTCCGGCATGACTAATCCTCCTCCTGCTTTGTTGTTTCTCGGCTTTAGCGGCTATGTTTTGCTGTTCGCGGTTACCCACGAGGCATAAGCCTGCATAAAGCTTTCCAGAAATTTGCGAGTCCCTTCGTTGGTAAGCTTGCCCTGCGCGTCAAATAACTTGTCGGCACCGCTGAGATAGACTTCCGGCTGTGCCATCGCAGGAACGTTTAGAAACACGAGCGACTGCCGCAGGTGATGGTTGGCGCCGAATCCACCGACGGCGCCCGGCGAGGCGCTGACGACCGCACCCGGTTTGCCGCTCCATGCGCTTTTGCCATAGGGACGCGAGCCAATATCGATCGCGTTCTTTAGCGCTGCGGGGACGGATCGATTATGTTCTGGGGTGACGAAGAGAACCGCGTCGGCCGCTTTTACGCGCTCCCGAAATTCCGTCCATGCTGCTGGCGGATTCTCATCTTCATCCGGGTTGTAAACCGGCAAGTGCCCGATATCGACGACGCTGAGTTTTAAGGTAGCAGGCGCAACTTCGGCAAGCGCGTTGGCCACCTTTCGGTTGATAGAATCTTTTCGGAGGCTGCCGACAATCACGGCTACGTTAAGCGTCTTATCCATGGAGTACCTTTCCTTGTTCTAGTTGAAGCAATTTGTCTGTGCTGGTCATCCGATTTGCACCGACAGCATAGAGATCGACCCGCCATCGACACCTTCGACCGGAAAGCGGATGAGTTCGCCCTGCTGTCCGGTGGCAAGCACGTAGAGCAGCGGTAAATAATGATCGGGGGTCGGAATCGAGAGCGCTGCATCCTTCCCAAGGGCCTCGTAATTGACGAGTGGCTTGAGGTCGCCGCCAAGGATCATCTCCTTTGCCGCAGTCTCGAACCGAACCGCCCAATCGTAGGGGTCGCGCGGATGCTTACCCCAGGCGTAGGTATGGAGATTATGCACAAGGTTGCCGCTGCCAACGATCAGCACGCCTTCATCCCTGAGCGGCGCAAGCTTTTTGCCAACCTCAAAATGAAATGACGCAGGCTTGGTTTCATCGATGCTGAGCTGTACGACCGGAATATCGGCTGCGGGATAAACGTGCCGGAGCACCGACCATGTCCCGTGATCCAATCCCCAAGAATTGTCGAGCTTCACCTCAAGGGGTGACAGCAGTTTCTGAACCCGGCGCGCCAGCGCGGCATCACCAGGAGCGGGATATTGGACCTGATAGAGTTCTGAGGGAAATCCGCCGAAGTCGTGAATTGTCTTCGGCGCTGTGGAGATCGTAACACTGGTTTCAGATGCTATGGCGA
>PMAF01000105.1 GCA_003152455.1 Hyphomicrobiales bacterium | reverse complement strand
CAAGTTCTATTTCATCGAGATGAACACGCGCATCCAGGTCGAGCATCCGGTAACCGAGATGATCACCGACATCGACCTGATCTTCGAGCAGATCCGCGCCGCTGCCGGCAATGAATTCACGCTCAAGCAGAGCGACATCGAATTCCGCGGTCACGCCATCGAGTGCCGCATCAATGCCGAGAACCCGGTGTCGTTCCGCCCCTCGCCCGGCAAGATCCTGCACTACCATGCGCCCGGCGGCCTCGGCGTGCGCATCGATTCGGCGGTCTACCAGGGCTACGCCATTCCGCCTTACTACGACTCCCTGGTCGGCAAACTGATCGTGCACGGCAAGACCCGCACCGAGGCGCTGATGCGGCTCAAGCGCGCGCTCGACGAGGTGGTGCTGGACGGCCTCGAAACCACGTTGCCTTTGTTCCGCGCGCTGGTGAGCGAGGCGGACATCATCGACGGCAACTACCACATCCACTGGCTCGAGCAGTTCCTCGCCCGCGGCGGGATGGAAAGCTGAGGCAGTTGCCTCCAATAGCAGCCGCTTATCATCTTATTACTTGGAATTATGGGCAAATTGACCGGTGCATTGATCTAACGCAATGCGTGTATTCGCCATTGGGCTAAATAGGCAGCAACGAATCTGCGGATGCTGGACCCTTGTCGGGGGCTATCCAGCCCCCTGATCTGAGGTGTCGGTCTTCGCGCCTATAAAAAAAGCCCAAGGAGATGACCGATGACAACGCCTGCGCCAAGCGAACAGCACGATTACATCACCGGCAGCGTAGCCGGAATCCTGACATTGTTGATCATAGCGGCTGGCCTCGTGCTGCTGGCCGCATGGTTCTACGGCCATTGATCGAAGGCCGCGTGCGTTAAGCGTTCGGCGCGTCGCCATGCCGCGCGGTTTTAGAAATTTGCGGGCGTGGACACGCCGAAAGCCTCAATGCCGCGTGCTCGCCGTCAGCCGCTCCAGCAGCCGGCACAGATCGGTCGGACTGTAGGGCTTCTTGACGAAGACCGAGCGCGACACCGGCGGCGCCAGCGCAGTAGGCGAATGGCGCCCGGAACAATAGACGATCGGCAATTCGGGACGCTGTTTCCGCGCATGCTGGGCCAACATCGTGCCGTCCATCGGACCGAGCAGATTGATGTCGGTGAACAGCACGTCCACGTCGGCCCCGGACTGGAGATAGCGCAAGGCCTCCTCGCCGGCCGCCACCGTGTGCACGGCAAAGCCGCCTTCGCTCAAGACTTCGGTGATCAGGTCGCTGATCAGACCTTCGTCTTCGACCACGAGTACATTGGTGCGCCGCATGTCACCCATCCCCTCAGGTTCCGGTCCCCACTCGACCGGGTTGTGCGGCTCAACGTGCGCCTTCGGTATCTGTTCAATCTTTCGCCAATTTAGTCGAATCATGGTCATTGCCGCGTTAATATCTCCCCAGCCAGCCCGCCGGCGCTTAGGATAAATCTTCCACCGAATCCGGTTCCGCATGGCCAACCGCGAAAACACACTGATCGAGATTACGCCGGAGGTGCTGCTCAAGGCCTATGCCTGCGGCATCTTCCCGATGGCGGAAAGCGCGGACGATCCGGCGCTCTATTGGATCGAGCCGGACATGCGCGGCATCATCCCGCTCGAGGGCTTCCATCTGCCGGCACGGCTCGCGCGTACCGTGCGCAGCACGCCGTTCACGGTCTGGGTCGACCGCGATTTCGACGCGCTGATCGACGGCTGCGCCGAGGCCAAGCCCGACCGCGACCGCACTTGGATCAACGAACGCATCCGCAAGATCTATCGTGGCCTATTCGAGCGCGGTCATTGCCATACCATCGAGGTGTACGACGGCGACTTGCTGGTGGGCGGCCTTTACGGCGTCTCGCTCGGCCGCGCCTTCTTCGGTGAGAGCATGTTTCATCGCGCGCGCGACGCCTCCAAGATCGCGCTGGTGCATTTGATCGCGCGCCTGCGCGCCGGCGGCTACCGGCTGCTCGACACCCAATACGTCACCGATCACCTGAAGACCTTCGGCGCCGTCGAGGTGGGCAAGCGGCGCTATCACCGCCTGCTGGAGGACGCGCTCGTCGGCGAGGCGGATTTCGGCGCGCTGGTCCACGATCGTCCGGTCAGCGGGGAAGAAGCGTTGGGGCGAATGCGCTAGCGCAACGGCGCAAATCCCGGCTGCTGCGGGCGTGGCGGCGGCGCACGCCTTGCCGGCGGCTGGCGCGCTGGCTGCTTTGCCGCCGGTTGCGGTTCCGCCGGGGCTTCCGCCACGTTGGGATTTTTCCCGCCTTTGCAGTCGGTGAGCCAGACGTCGTAGATCGGGTGCTCGACCGCGTGCAAGCCGGGGCTGGCGGCGAACATCCAGCCGGTGAAGATGCGTTTGATCTCGCCTTGCAGCGTCACCTCGTCGACTTCCACGAAGGCGTCGGTGTTCGGCGTTTCGGTCGGCGGCCGCGAATAGCACACACGCGGCGTCACCTGCAGCGCGCCGAACTGCACGGTCTCGTTGATGGCGACGTCGAACGAGATGATGCGGCCGGTGATCTTGTCGAGACCGGCGAACACCGCGGTCGGATTGCTGATGCGCTGCGGCGGCGGCTCGACCACGATCTCGTCGCCGGGCTGCGGCGCGGTATCGGCCGGCTGCGCCGGCGGGCCTTGCGGCCGCAGACCGGGCCGCAAGGCCGGCGGCGCCTGCGGCGGAGCGGCGGCGCCTTGTGGCGGCTGACCCGGAGGCGGCGCGACCGCTTG
>PMAF01000235.1 GCA_003152455.1 Hyphomicrobiales bacterium | reverse complement strand
CCCAAGTCGGCTATAGCCGACTTGGGCGTTTTAGAGTGCCGATCTCGGGTAAACCCGAGATCGGCGGCGCGTTCCGGAATGACAGTTAAGTATAAGACATAAACTCCATCAGCGAGCCGTCGGGATCGCGGAAATAGACGGATATTCCCGGCCCCTTGGCGCCGAAGCGTTGCATCGGCCCACGCTCGACCGCAATGCCGTGGACTTTGAGATGGGCGATGGCGTCTTCGATCGGCCCCAGCCATTCGAAGCAAAGATCGGAATTGCCCGGCTGCGCCGGCAAACGCGCCACTTCCGCCGGCTTGACGCCCGGGCCGTGCACGTTGAGCTGCTTGTCGCCGAAGCGATAGGCAAAGCCCGCCGGCCGCGCCACCAGTTCGGCGCCCATCACCTGCGTATAGAATTGGTTCGAGCGCTCCCAGTCGGAGACGTGGATGACGCAGTGGTCGAGCTTTACCGACACCGCCATCGCGCTAGCCCTTCTCCCGCATCAGGCGGCCGCGCTCGCGATCCCACGAGCGTTTCTTGAGCGTTTCGCGCTTGTCGTGCAGCTTCTTGCCGCGGCCCAGCGCGATCTCGATTTTCGCCCGTCCCTTTTCGTTGAAGTAAAGCTTTAACGGCACGATGGTCATGCCCTCGCGCTCGACCGCGCCGGCNNGCCTGCAGATATTCCGGGATATTGGAATTGATCAGCCAGATCTCGCCGCCGCGCGCGTCGGCATAGGATTCCGCGATGGTCGCCTTGCCGGCGCGCAGCGACTTCACCTCGCTGCCGGTGAGCGCGATGCCGGCCTCGTAGACCTCGCCGATCTCATAGTTGAAGCGTGCCTTGCGGTTGTCGGCGACGATCTTGAAGCGGGGATTGGGTTTGGCGGCCATGGCGGCAATCGACCAAATGCGGGCGCTGCGGTCAACCGCGCCGGCCAGTACCTTGCGCGGCGTCCGGGCGAGCGACAAGATCGCTGTCGAAGGCCGCGCCCGGACCAGGTCCGAGAAGCGCGTCCCAAGGGAGGTTTCATGTCGAATAAGCCAACGCTGCCTGTGCTTGCGGCCGCGCTTTTGTGTTGCTCGGCACCCGCCTGGAGCCAATCGGCACCGCCGAATTTCCCGGACGGTCCGGGCAAGGACACCGTTGTCGCGGTATGCGGTGGCTGCCATGACATCAACCGCCTTCGCGCCGGCTACACGCCGGCCGGCTGGAACATGATCCCGCACATGATGCAGAACATGGAAGCGCCGGTCGCGCCCGAGGATTGGCCGACGGTCATCACATATTTGATGAAGCGCTTCCCGGAGAAGCCGCGGCCGCCGGCGGCGGTTTTGGCCGGCCCCGTTCAGGCGAGCATCAAGCTCTGGGACGTCCCCACCCTCGGATCGCGCCCGCATGACCCGCTGGCGGCCAAAGACGGCGCGATCTGGTGGACCGGTCAGTTGTCAAACAAGCTCGGACGGATCGATCCCAAGACCGGCGAGGTGAAGGTCGTCACCTCGCCGACGCCGAAGTCGGCGGCCCTACGGGATGGCGGTCAACTCGAAAAACGTCATGTACTTCGTCGAGTTCAGCGCCGACAAGGTCGCCACTATCGACGCCAAGACCATGGCCATCAAGGAATACGCTCTGCCCGACCCCGGCGCGCGCCCGCGCCGCATCGCGATCTCACCGGACGACGTGATCTGGTAAACGGATTTCGCGCGCGGCTTCCTTGGCCGCCTCGATCCGGCGACCGGCAAGGTCAGCGAATGGCAATCGCCGAGCGGGCCTAAATCGGAGCCCTACGGCATCGTCTTCACGAAGGGTGCGATCTGGTACACCTAATCCTTCGCCAAGCCGAACACCATCGTGCGGTTCGATCCCAAGACGGAGAAATTCTAGAGCTGGGCCATCCCCGGCGGCGGCGACATCGTGCGCAACATGGATGTCACGCGCGACGGCAACCCCGTGACGGCCAACAGCCTGGCCAATCAAGTGGGCTTGGTCGAAATCAAATAGCCGTAGCGTTCAGCGCTGCTTCAGCAGATCGCGGATTTCGGCGAGCAATTCTTCCTGCTTCGTCGGCGGAGCGGGCTTTGCTTCTTCCTTGCGCATCAGCCGGGTCATCGAGCGGATCACCAGAAACAGCACAAAAGCGATAATGATGAAGTTGAGCGTGACCGTAAGAAAATGTCCGTAAGCCAATACGGCGCCTTGCTTTTGGGCCTCGGCCAAAGTGCCGGCCGTGACCTTGGCCGATAGCGGAAGGAAGTAATTCGAGAAATCGAGGCCGCCGGTTACGGCGCCGACCACCGGCATGATGAGATCGCCGACCATCGCGCTGACGATGGCGCCGAAGGCGGCGCCGATGATCACGCCGACGGCGAGATCGACCACATTGCCGCGCAGCGCAAATTTTTTGAATTCCGCGAGCATGGTACCCCCCGGTGTGAAGATTTAAATTCGAAAGCCTTGGCGCGCCGCGCCTAGTTGATCAGCCCGGCATGCACCATGGCTTCGCGCACGGCCACTTGCGCCTTGTCGGTGGCAGGCACCATCGGTAGCCGCACGGTGTTGGCGCACTTGCCGATCAGCGACATGGCATATTTGATCGGCGCCGGGCTCGTTTCGACGAAAAGATTGATGTGCAGAGGCGCGAGCTTGTCCTGCAGCTTGAGCGCGGTCTTGTAGTCGCCCTTCAGGCAGGCGCTCTGGAATTCCGAGCAAAGCCGCGGCGCCACGTTCGACGTTACCGAGATGCAGCCATGGCCGCCATGGGCCATGAAGCCGAGCGCCGTGATGTCCTCGCCGGACATCTGGTTGAAATCCTCGCCCATGGCCGCGCGCTGCTGCGAGACCCGCGCCGTATTGGCGGTGGCGTCCTTGACGCCGGCGATGTTCTTGCACTCGAAGAGGCGCTTCATGGTGTCGACCGACATGTCGACGATGGAACGGCCGGGAATGTTGTAGATGATGATCGGGATGCCGATGGCGTCGTTGATCGCCTTGTAATGCTGGTAGAGCCCTTCCTGGGTCGGCTTGTTGTAATAGGGCGTCACNNAGCTTATGCTCGTCATGCGACAGCGTCGGGCTCTCGCCGGTGGTGCCGACCGGCACCAGGCCATTGGTGCCCTCGTCGATCTGCCAGTCCACCAGGTCGCGGAACGCCTTTTCGTCGAGCGCGCCGTTTTTGAACGGTGTGACCAGCGCGGTGAACGATCCTCGGAAGCTCGTCTTGGCGGTCATGGGACGCTTCTCCACAGCGGGCGCGAGCCCCATAGATATCGGGTCGCCGCCACCGATGAAAGGCCTCCTGCCGAATAGCCCCATGAATTGGCTTGATAAATAGAGCCTTGCCCCGCTTTTGCCCGGCTTTCGGTCTAGCTTGCGGCCATCGGGATTCGGGGACTATCCCAGCGGCCGCTATAGGGGCCTAATGGGATGCTGGGGCGGCTGCTTTGAGTCGGCACCATGAACCCAAGAACGGCCGGGCAACGGTTTGAATGAACGCGACTAAACGGAACCGCTTGGGGTTCGCCCTGGCGCTTACGGCGGCCGCTGCGCTCGGCGCGTTGCCCGCTATGGCGGCGCCCCAGCAGGTTCCCGATCCGAAGGCCGAGACGGCCGCGCATAAGGCCAATCCGGTGCACGCGGCCAAGCGTGTTCATGGGGCCAAGCCTGCACATGCCGCCAAACCTGTTGCGGCTAAAACTGTCCATCCGGCCAAACCCGTTCATGCGGCCAAGGTCGTCCACCCCGCTAAACTTGTTGCGGTCAAGCCTGTTGCGAAGCATGCGGCCGTGCCGAGAGCCCGGCTCGTCTCCGTGCGGTTGCCGCTGAAACGCCCCGTGGAGGCCCGCAGGGCCGTCCCGCAACCCACCGTGGCGACGCGCGCGCCGCCGGCCGTCGCCTCAACCACTTTTAATCCGATGGCGCGGCCGCTCGCCGGAGCGCTGGTCGCCGAACCGATCGGGGCCGCCACGGCCGACGACATGGCCGCCGTCAAGCGCGTGATCGAAGCCGCCCGCAAAGGCAAGCTCCCCGACGCCGATGCCGCGGAAACCGGCATCCGCAATCCGGTCGCCCACAAANNCCTTCGTGAACGGAAATCCGAACTGGCCGCACGCGGCGCTGTTCCGCCGCCGCGCCGAAAACGCCATGTCGAACGACAATCTCAGCGAAAGCGCGGTGCTCGCCTTTTTCGCCAACCATAAGCCGCGCACCGCCAAGGGCAGTTTCATGCTGGCCCGCNNGAATGCAGCGCCGATACCGAGAACAAAGTGCTCGCGATGTTCGGCGGCATGCTGACGCGCGCCGATCACAAGGCGCGCATGGACCAGCGCTTCTATGCCGAAGATATCGAGGCCGGCATGCGCGCCGCGGCCCGGCTCGGCGGCGACGAGCTTGCGATCGCGCACGCCCGCGCCGCGGTGATCAAGCGGCTGAACAATGCCAAGGCGTTGCTCGACGCGGTGCCGGCGAATGCACGGGACGATCCCGGCTACATCTTCGCGCGCGTGCAATGGCTGCGCAAAAACGACAAGCCGGAAGAAGCCGGCAAGCTGATCCTCACCGTGCCGCAGGACCCGGCCGCATTGGGCGATCTCAATCGCTGGTGGCAAGAGCGGCGCATCCTAGTTCGCAAGCTGCTCGACGACGGCGATCCGCGCACCGCCTACCGGGTCGCGCGCGACGCCGCCCCGCCGCCGCGCGGTTTTTTCCGCGCCGACCATTATTTCACCGCCGGCTGGGTGGCGCTGCGCTTCCTGCACGATCCGAAGACCGCCGCCGGGCTTTTCGCGCGTCTCGGCGAAGACACCGTCAGTCCCTATGTGCTGTCGCGCTCCGGCTATTGGCAAGGCCGCACCGCCGATACCCTGGGTGAGCACGCGCGGGCCAAGGCCTATTACGAAATGGCAGCACAATATACCGCGACCTATTACGGCCAGATCGCGCGGGCACGGCTGGGATTGGCCGATCTCGGCTTGCGTGGACCGCCCTCCTTCACGCCGGCGGAGCGCCGCGCGACCAGCAACCTGGAGCTCGTGCGCACGGCCGAAATCCTTTACGCCCTCGACGAGCGCGACCTGCTGGCCTCGATCTATGCCGAGCTCGGCGAAAGCGGCACCGACGTCGCGGTCCTCTCGGCGCTGGCCGAAGTCGCCGGCAAGCATGGCGACGGCCGCGCCATGCTGCTGCTCGGCGAAGGCGCCTATGGGCGCGGTCTGCCGCTCGAATACTACGCCTACCCGACCGTCGGGCTGCCGTCCTACAAGCCGATCGCGCCGCCGATCGACCCGGCGGTGGCCTATTCGATCGCCCGCCAGGAGAGCCGCTTCAGCCAGAAGGTCGTCTCGATCGCCCACGCCATGGGGCTGATGCAAGTGACGCCGGAAGCGGCGATCGATACCGCCAAGAAATTCAAGGCGGTCTATAACCGCGCCCGCCTGCTGAACGACCCGGTCTACAACATGCAGATGGGCGCGGCCGAACTCTCCAACCTGCTTACCGGCTATAACGGCTCCTACATCCTCACTTTCGCCGGCTACAATGCCGGGCGCGGGCGCGTGAAACAGTGGATCGCCGCCTACGGCGATCCGCGCGACCCGAAGGTCGATCCGGTCGATTGGGTCGAGCGAATCCCGCTCTCGGAAACGCGCAATTATGTGGAACGGATCATGGAGAACCTGCAGGTCTATCGCGCCCGTTTCGGAGGCGGCAGCAAACTGATGATCGAGGCCGATCTCAGGCGCGGCGCAACGAATTGAAATCTTCCCGCTGATCGGTCACGTTACGCTTGTGATGAGCGCTACTTCCACCTTCCTCTCCGCCCCCGACGGCCTCACGCTGCATACCCGCTGCCACGGCCGGCGCGGCGCGGCCGCTTTGCCGGTGGTCTGCCTGCCCGGCCTCGCCCGCACCGCCGACGATTTCGACGTGCTGGCCGAGGCGCTGGCAAGCGACGCCGCCCGGCCGCGCCGGGTCATCGCGCTCGATTACCGCGGCCGCGGCCAATCCGAATACGACCGCGACCCGGCGAATTACAACTTCCAAGTCGAACTCGCCGACGTGCTCGCCGTCATTGCCGCGCTCGACGCCATGCCCGCGATTTACGTCGGCACGTCGCGCGGCGGCATCCTCGCGATGCTGCTCGCCGCCGTGCGGCCGACGGCGATTGCCGGCGTCGTACTCAACGATATCGGCCCGGTGATCGAGCCGAAGGGACTGATGCGAATCAAGGGCTATGTCGGCAAGCTGCCGCAGCCGAGGACTTTCGAGGAAGGCGCCGAAATCCTGCGCCGCCTGTTCGACGCGCAATTCCCCAAGCTCGGGCCGGCCGATTGGCTCGCCAGCGCGCACCGCACCTTCCGCCTGCAAAACGGCGCTTTGGTGCCGACCTATGACGTCAATCTCGCCAAGACGCTGGAAGGCGTCGACTTCGAAAAGCCGTTTCCGCCGCTGTGGCCGCAGTTCGACGCCCTGGCCCACGTGCCGGTCATGGTCATTCGCGGAGAAAATTCCGACATCCTGTCGCCGGCCACGGTCGAGGCGATGCGGGCGCGCCGCGCCGCGCTGGAAACGATCGAGGTGCCCGATCAGGGCCATACGCCGCTGCTGGCGGAAGCCGGCGTGATCGCGCGCATTGCGGCTTTCGCCGGACAATGCGACGAGACGCGAGCGCATTGAAAACCCGGGCTGACCCGGTCAATTCGGAACACTGATGTGGGCCGGCGGCAAGCCGCTCTGATGGCGCTCATGCATGGCGATATAAGCCGCCTCGATATGTCTCGTGAACAGCTTGGTGTCGAACAAAGGCGCGACCGGGAGATTCATTTCGAGCTTCTGCTTCACTTCCGCCAGCCTGGCCGGCTGCGTCGCGAGCGTAATCGCCATTGCCTCATATTGCTGCGGCGTCGCCGTGATAAGCTCCGGCAGGTCCACTGCATTCAACAAACTGGCAGCCGTTCTGCCGGTCAAGGTTTCGCCACTCCGCGTCAACACCGGCAACCCCGCCCAAAGCGCATCCCCGGCGGCGGCGCCCGCATTGTAAGGCAAGGTATCCAGGAATAAATTCGCCAGACCAAGCCTCGCTTGATATTCAGGCAACGGCAGCCGCTGCGCAAATACCAGCCGCTCGGCATCGACGCCCCTGGCCGCGGCCTCGCTTCTTAAATTGCGCTCTATCGTCGGGGCTCCCCCGACAAGCCACAACACGCTGCCTTCCACCTGCTTGAGGATCCACATCCATATTTCGAAAACATCGGGTGTGATCTTGTAATTATTGTTGAAGCAGCAGAACACGAAGCCTTCGTGCGGCAGCCCCGCCTCCGCCCGCGTGCAAACACTATCGGCGGGGCCACGCCCTCGATCGCCGACCAGGAAACTGTTGGGCAGATAAGCGACCTTTTCGGAATAAAATACGCGTTGACTTTCCGGGATCGCAATTCGATCGGCGATAATATAATCGATGTATTCCGCCCCCATCGTCCCCAGGTAGCCGAAATAATTGACCTGAATCGGAGCGGGCCGCCGCGCGAAAATGCCCGTGCGCGAGGATTGCGTGAAACCCATCAAATCGACCGCGATATCGATCTCCAGTTCGCGAACGATTTCGGCGATGTTGGCGTCGCTTTGCGTACGCACATCCACAAATCGGTCCATGGATTTTCTGATTCGGGCGCGCGTTTCCGACTCGTCGCCGGGTCCCCACGATATAGCTGTCGTCTCGACACGCGACTTGTCGTGGCACTCGAACATGCCGGCGATAAGCCGGGACGCCGTATATTGGCGAAAGTCGGCCGACAGATAGGCAATCCGGATCCGATCGTGGCTATATCGCGCGCGTTGCCAGAGCGGGCTGCCGGAAGGCGGATGCTTATTCGTGGTCCACAGTTTGGCGCATTGCAGCTGGTCGGCAGGAGAAGACGGAATCGCAAGCAGCGCCAACGGCGAATTCACATTGCCGCTGTTCACCGACGATATCAGATGCGCGCATTCGGCGTCATAATCGCGCCAATCGCAAAGGCGCATCTTGATGTAAAGGCGGTCGCCCTCCACACCCGATGACTCGGGTTTGAGCGCCAGCGCCCGTTCATAAGCAACGAAAGCTTCCTCGTCGCGCCGAAGATCGGCGCAGATGTTGCCGCGGCCGATCCACGCCGCAACAAGACCGGGATTGATCGCCAATGCTTTTTCGTAGTCGGCAATCGCTTCGTCATTGCGCTTAAGGTCGTAAAAAACGTTGCCGCGGCCAAGCCACGCCTCGGCTTTCTCCGGGTCGAACGCAAGCGCCTTGTTATAAGCGGCGAAAGCTTCGTTGTGCCGCCTGCGGCCGTAAAAAACATTGCCGCGGCCCAACCACGCGTCGGCCATGTCCGGTTTCAGCGCGAGCGCATGGTTGAACGTCGCCAAAGCCTCGTCCAGGCGATTAAGCTCGCAAAAAGCGTTTCCGCGGCCGATCCAGGCCTCCGCGTAGTTGGGCCGCAGCGCTATGGCCTTGTCGTAGGCGGCAATCGCTTCATCGCGCCGGTCGAGATCCGCGTAGACATTGCCGCAGCCAAGCCAGGCTTCGGCGAGATCGTTTTGCTGCTCAAGCGCCGCGCCGTAAGTGGAAATGGCTTCGTCATAGCGCTTGAGTTTCCGCAGCACAGCGCCGCGATGAAGATAAGGATTAGTGAAACCCGGCTCGAGCGCGATTGCGCGATCGAAACTTTCCAGCGCCTCTGCCGGCATTCCGAATTTCTCGAAGATAATTCCGCGATTATTATGGACTTCGGTAATTTGAGGGTCGATCGAGACGACCTTGTCGTAGGCCGCCAGCGCATCCGGGAAGTTGCCCTCTTTGACGTGACAGCTCGCCAGCACCAGCAACGCTTCGATATTGTTGGCATTGCCGGAGATGGCTTGTTCGGCACAAGCCCGCGCCTCGGCGATTTTATTGCGCCGCTGCAGGACAACCGCCAGATTTGTCAGCGCGGACACATTTCCCGGTAAAATCCGCAGAACCTCGCGGAAGCGTGATTCCGCACTCTGTAAATCCAAGGACTCGACAAAGGACAACGCTTCTAAAAATAGTTTTTTGGCGCGCTCGATCTCGCTCATTAAAACGCTCGGCCAGAAATCACATCGTATGATCACCCGCTTGGTTGCGGCGCGGAATACTAAAATTAGCCTTTGAACACAAGAAAAGCGTCCCGTGGCCGGGCTGTGACCGCATCCGAACGAGTAATCCTGGCTTCAACCAAGTTCAGAAGATGCTATCATTCACTTAGTCCTAAAGTCTATTTGGGGAATGCTTAGAGCCCCTCCGAGAAGTTTAGATTCATGGCTCGAGATTTGCGACGAGCCGCCTGAGCATGGTGCGGATCATGGCGAGGCGGACGAAAGCGACGGTGGTGTGCGCATAGCGCTC
>PMAF01000182.1:3974-4123 GCA_003152455.1 Hyphomicrobiales bacterium | reverse complement strand
TCGCTCGCGCAGCGCTGCGGCGACCGCGGCACTGAACGATCATCAGAATCTGGCCGCGTTAACATGGATCGCTGGCCTTACACGCGCGCGAGGCGGGTGCGCCGGCAGGCCGAGCCGGCTGCTGGTTGACGTCGCCATTTCTGTTTAGC
>PMAF01000182.1:0-3929 GCA_003152455.1 Hyphomicrobiales bacterium | reverse complement strand
CAGCGAGGTACGGGGTCATCGACAACAGATCAGCACTGCATTTAAAGCGGGCTTACGATAAGACGCGGCCAAGGATTGAGCTTTCAGTGTCAGGTCCAATTTTCAATTTTAGATGAACAGGTGTTCAGGATACTTATCCTAGAAAGTAGGAACAGTTTTGGCCTGCGCGCGTTTGTAGTAGCCAGCATTTTGCTGAGTAGGAGGAAATTCAATGCGCAAGTTTGCCATTGCTTTTGCCGCACTCGCGGCTTTCGGAATTGCACTGCCACTTATCTCTTCGGCGAAAGCTGAAGATGCGGCGATCGTTATCAAGAAGGATGGTGACCACGACCGCGACATGCACCGACATCACAAAAAGATTGTGGTAATTAAGCATCGTCACCATCGCGATCGCGATCGCGATCGCGATCACGATCACGATCANNCGATCACGATCACAACTAAAATAATAATGGCCCCAGAAACGGGGCCATTATTTTCTTATTTAGGAACGCAGATCAATCGCAAACTCGCACGCGTCGTATGACGCGGTGGCCAAAGCGGTTGATAAACGCTCGCCGCTGAATGTAGCAGTCACCGCCGTAAGCGTACGGACCACCATCATACGCGTACGGGCCACCATAGTAGCCGCCTCCGTAGTACCCGCCGCCTATCACTGCGCCGGCCGCAAGACCGCCGACAAAGCCCGGGCCAAATCCGCCACCACCATAGCCATGCCAACGCTGCGCTTGAGCTGAGCTTGCGGTTACGAGCGCCGCTCCTGCAACAGTCAAAGCCATGACCGCTGCCAAACTGATCTGCTTCAAAGATGCACGCATATAAAACGCTCCTATTTTTGATTACGTTACACGGGCAACCCCTGATGCCATTAAACGTTCCAAGTTACTGAAATTACAGAGAGATATGAATGCTTGTTCAGTTAGGCGCTAAGGTTCATCTGATCCGCTCGTTTCTGTCGATTTCCTTAGAATCGCGTTAGGTATTCGGCGTGCGCAACTCGCGGCGTTGCCTGACAGGGAACGAATGACTGGCTCGGTGGTTTGATACGTTGAGTCCAGCCTCAGGCGGCTGGAATTCGCAACTATGAATTGACTACATGCAAACCAAAATATTTATTCCAATGATGCTCCTCGCGACCCTTGCGTTGCCCGTGACGGCGCAAGCGCAAGGCACTGTTCGCGGCGCGCAAGACGGCGCGGCGGTGGGTGATCGGGCTGCCGGTCCGGTCGGCGCGGTCGTAGGCGGAGCGGTCGGCGCAGCCGTCGGCACAGTCGGCGGGATCCTTGGCGTCGAAGATCGCCCGCGCTTTCGCGAATATGTTGTTCATGAGCGGCTGCCGTCCTACCGCTACAGCGACGATCTCCACGTCGGCGTCGTATTACCGGAAAGTGGCGTCACCTACTATGACGTTCCTGCCGACTACCACGTGACGGGTTACCGCTACACCTACGTGAACGACCGTATCGTGCTGGTCGATCCTCGCACACGCCGCGTCATTCAAATCATCGAGTAAAACCCGATAGAATACACTGACAAAGATCCGCTCCGGCTTAAGGCCCGGGCGGATTTTATTTGAGTTGCTGCAAGTGTAAGGCGAAGGCGGCTCTCGCACGTCCGCAATGGCTGGTAAACATCCGCGCGGCTTATAATTCCCGGCTCATATCGCGAAACGATTGCGGGATTTCCAGCCGGGTTTTACGGTAACAAGGTAAAAAGTTTTACACGCCCTTACGCGCTGTTCCGGGCCATCTGGCGACAATCCGATTGCCGAACAGATTTAGTGAAGGTGCAAAGGTAGACCGATCTCCTGGCGTGGGACCGGGAGCGGGTGCCGGACGCCGGACGCCGAATTACCGTGACGGTAACAATTTGTTGGGGGCGATATTGACGCTGTTAAGGCCGGATCTGAGCTGACGTCTAAAGATGTAGCGCTTTTCGGACTAGGCACACATTACCAATTGTGCAACAATTCAACCCACTGTTGCAGTCGTCTTTCCGCAATCGGGGGAGAGGTTCGATGAAAAGACGCGATTTTCTTAAGGCCTCGGCCGCACTGGCGGGCGCGGCCGTCGGTGGGTTTTCATGTGTGGAAATGGGCAGCGCCGCGCCGATTGAGCCACCCATCGTGGACAAGCTATCCGTCCGCGTTCTGGTTGACCTCACCCACAATATCTTCCTGCGTCCCACAACGGTAAACCGCGTCACTGTACAGCCGGCTCCGCGGGCAAAGGACTATACCAAAGAGCTCCACACCCAATGGGGCCTGTCGTTGTTCCTCGAGTCCGAGAAAGCCGGTCAACGCCGCGCACTTATGCTCGATTACGGCTACACGCCGGAGGCGCTGCTCAACAATTTCGATATCATCGGCATCGATGCGAAGAAGATCGACGCGCTGATCGTGAGCCATGGCCATTTCGACCATTACGGCGGCCTGATCGGATTTCTGGACAAGTACCGCGGCTCGCTACCGGCAGACGTGAAGCTCTACGCCGGAGGTGAAGACAACTTCTGTCACCGGGTGCAAGCGACCGGAAAGCCGGGCGAGTTCAGCGATTTCGGCTATCTTGATCGACGGGCGTTGGCAGCGCGCAAAGTGGGCGTCGTGTTGTGCGAGACCCCGACGGTCATCGGTGACCACGCGTTCACCACCGGGCAGATCAAACGCCAGACCGACGAAAAAATTCTTCCTAACACGCTCGAACAATTCGGCATGAAGGACGGGTTGGGTTGCGATGCCACCCATTACACCCCGACCGAATTGTTGGGCAAGACTGTTCCCGACGAGCATTACCACGAGCACGCGACCTGCTTTAACGTGAAGGATCGTGGTATCGTTGTAATTTCATCCTGCAGTCACCGCGGCATCATCAACGCTGCGAAACAGGCTCAACAGGTGGCGGGAGGCGCTAAGCTGCATGCGCTGATCGGAGGCTTCCATCTCGGGCCGGCGCCGATGGACTACACAAAGCATATCGTAACCGAGCTCATGGAGCTCAAGCCGGACGTAGTGGTGCCGATGCATTGCAGCGGCCAGAACTTCGTCGAAGCCATGCAGGCGATCGCTCCGGATCGGCTACTGGTTGCATCGGCGGGTGCGCAACTGATCTTCGGCGCGTAATGCCGGAGCGCCTCAATGCGGAGAAAGCGGGATTGCATGCAATCCCGCTTTTTCTATGCCTAGCTTGCACACTCCTTCTCACCGGAGCTGCGGCGTTTGTTGCGCATGCTCAGGAACCGGATCAGAATGCCGCCGCACGAATGATGGACGATTTGATGTGGGGGCGCGGAAATATCGGCGGCCCATTCGATTTGGTAGATCACACAGGGAAAAAAAGAACCGACGCGGATTTCCGCGGTAAGCTGCTGCTTGTCTATTTCGGTTACACTTATTGCCCAGATATTTGTCCGGCGGACTTGCTGCAAATCAGTCTAGCGCTTGATCAACTGGGCATGGCCGGTGACGAAGTACAGCCGCTTTTTATCTCGGTTGATCCAGAACGGGATACAACGACCGTGCTAGCTCAGTATGTGTCATCTTTCCATCCGCGCCTCATTGGGCTCACCGGAACACCTGAGAAAATTCGTACGGTAGCGAATTCGTACAAGGCCTATTATGCCAAATACACGCCACCTAACGGTGGCGTGTATTTGATCGATCACACTGGATTTACTTATCTGATGGATCGCGCAGGAAAATATCTCGGCTTCTTTCCGCCGGGGACGTCTGCCGATCGTATGGTTGAAATCATTCGGCCATATCTGGCGTCACACTAAACGACTTTGCTCTTAACAACACAAAATGCCATCTATCTTCGTCGCGCGCGCCAATCGCTCTACCTCGTTATAGTCTTCCGTTTATGGCACTTTTCGGACATGCCAATCGATCCGCCGAATGTCCGTTATCAGAGGGTGGTCTCAACTGGTCGACG
>PMAF01000210.1 GCA_003152455.1 Hyphomicrobiales bacterium | reverse complement strand
TAGCTGCGATCCCGGCCGAACACGTGCCGCTGCCGCGCGAGCGGGTGGCCGCAGTTCCGATCCAACCGGTCGCGGCGATTCCGCCCGCCCCCGCACCGCTTCCGCACGAACGGATGGCTGCCGTCCCGCCTGAGCAAGCAGCTATCGCGGACCACGCGATGGCCGAGGGCCAACTTAGGCAGGCCGCCGTCATGCCGACCGAGCGCAGACCCGTGCCGCACGACCGGATGACCGCAGCCCCGGCCGCAGTCGAGCGCCTGCCGGCCAGTCGTCATGTTCGAACCAGGCACTCGCGGCGGCCCGAGCCCAACTTGATCGAACGCGCCGCATCCGCCGCCAGCGGCGCCTTGAAGAAGATTTTCGAACCCGCGCCAACCCGCCGTCATCACCGCCGGTCCTAGGACGGGCGCGATCGACGCTATCGGCCAATGCCGCCGCAGCATGTTCCGCCTGCGGTGCAGCCGCTATCGGCGCTCGGCTGGTCATTTGCACGTCCGCGGCCTAGATTACGTCCAAGAGGAGGACACCGCCCATGAACAAACACGCCGATCTCGCCAAAGTCTCGTCAGATCAAATTTCGCAGGCCGAATGGCAGGCGCGGGTCGATCTCGCCGCCGTCTACCGGCTGCTCGCGCATTACGGCTGGGATGACGTGATCTACAACCACTCCTCGATGCGGGTGCCGGGCGAGCCGCGCATGTTTTTGATGAAGAAGCACGAGCTGCTCTACACCGAGGTGACCGCGTCCAACCTGGTGAAGGTCAACATGGACCAGGACCTGGACGAGAAATCCGGCGTCAACCGCCCCGGCTTCACCTTGCACGGCGGCGTGCTGGGCGCGCGCGCGGACGTCAATTGCGCGGTGCATGTGCACACCGAGAAGGGCGTGGCGCTGTCGGGCCTCAAGCATGGCTTGCGCATGGTCTCGCAGCAGGCGCTGCGTTTCTACAAGCGCGTCGGCTATCACAAGTATGAAGGCATCACCGAGGATTTCGACGAGCGCGCACGCATCAACAAGGATCTCGGCCAGAACCGCGCCTTGATCCTGGAGCATCACGGCATGCTCACGGTCGGCAAAACCGCGCGCGAGGCCTTTGTGCTGATGAAATACCTGCTCACCGCCGCCGAGATCCAGCTGAAGATGGAAGCGACCGGTGGCGAACTGCTCGAAGTGCCGGCGGACGTCTGCGCCAAGACCGCGGAGCAATTCCAGCATCACGACTCAGGCCGCGGCAGTTCCGACTGGCCGGCTTATTTGCGGATGCTCGACGGGATCGATCCGAGCTATCGGGATTAAGAAATCACCCCCATGATAATTGTTAAGAACCTGCGAGCGATCGCCGCTCGTGCATTTTGCCTCGCCGCCGCGGCGGCGATCCTCGTCTTTGCTGCCGCGCCGGCGAACGCGCAGCAATATCCGACCAGACCCATCCACGTGATCAGCCCATATCCGGCCGGAAGCGCCTCGGACACGGTCACGCGCGTAGTGATGGATCAAGTCTCGCAACTGATAGGCCAGCCGGTGGTCATCGACTTGAAGCCCGGCGCCGGCGGGGCAGTCGGGTTCGCTTCCGTGGCCCGGTCCGATCCGGACGGCTACACGCTGGCGACCAGTTCGTCGTCGATGGCAACCGAAAGCGTGTTGCACAGCAAGCTGCCGTACGATCCCAACAAAGATTTCGTCAATGTGGTCCTGCTCGGCACCTCACCGAATATTCTAGTCGCTTCCGCCAAGAGCGGCTTCAAGACGGTGGCCGATCTGGTCAACGCCGCCAAGGCGAAGCCCGGCACGCTGACGTTTGCGTCCGCCGGCATCGGCTCCTCCTCGCACATGGCGGCCGAGCGGTTCCGCCTCGCCGCGAATATCGAGGTCCGCCATGTGCCGTTCAAGGAAGGCGGCCTGGTGCAGGTGATGAACGGCAATATCGATTTCTATTTCATCCCTTTGGCGGCGGCGGCAACCGCGCTGCATAGCGACAAGCTCACCGTCCTGGCGGTGAGCGCGCCAAAGCGCGTGCCGCTCTTGCCAAACGTGCCCTCGGTCGTCGAAGCCGGCTATCCGGGCGCCGTGTTCCGCTTCTGGAACGGCATTTCGGCGCCGGCCAAGACCCCGCCCGCCGTCGTGCAGAAATTTCACGACGTGACTGAACAGGCGCTGAAGATGCCCGCAGTGCAGGAAAAACTCGCCAAGCTCGGCGTCGAGCCGGCGCAGATCAGCTCCGCGGAATTCGCGAAATTCTTCAAAGAAGATTTCGGCGCAACGGTCGAGCTCGCCAAGAAAGCCAACATCAAACCAGTCGACTAAACCGGGGCTGCGTTGCCGGGCTGGTTCGTGACCGGCCCGGCGGATTTTTGTGCGCCATTTGCACCAAGCATCAACGTTGAGAATCCCATCATGACCATCACACCGCCCCGCATCGGCCCGCAGCCGTGGGAGGTCGTGCGCAGCAAGCTCGACCAATCGCTGCCCTTCGCCAATATGCGCGACACGCCCTATTACCGCGACGCGGTGTGGGAGCAGTTTTCCAAAGCCGAATACGACCGCCGCTATCGCGCCTTGCGGCAGAAAATGGCCGAGCAAAAGCTCGATGTGGTGATCGTGCCCGGCGGCCCGAGCCATTGGAGCTTCGGCGGCGGCATGCTGTGGCTGACCGGCCATTGGGAATGGCACGCGCTGTCGAGCTACGTGCTGGTGCCGCTCGAAGGCGAGCCGACGTTGATTTACTCCATGGGCGGCACCCACGCCGAAGCCGTGCGCCGGCAGGTGGAGGTCGCGGTCAAGGACGTCCGTCATAGCCGCAGCGGACGCTATGCCGACATCATGGTCGAGCGCATCCGCGAACTGAAACTCGAGCGCGGCCGCATCGGCCTCATGGAGATCGATCCGCGCCACGGCGACTATCTGCCGGTGAACCAATACAACGTGCTGCGCGAAAATCTTCCGGGCACGGACATTGTATTCACCAAAGGCTTCTTGCACGAGCTGCTGTCGGTCCACAGCGCCGAGGAGCTCGACTGCGTGCGCAAGGCCGGCGTGCTCTGCAATAATGCCATGGAGGCGATGGTCGCGCGGGCGCGTCCGGGCGTGAAAGAGTACGAGCTTCGCGCCGCGGCCGGCGCCGCCATCCTGGAGGGCGGCGGCGATATCGACTTTCTGATCATCGGCTCGACGCCGATGGCGAACCCGGCGATGATTTTCGGCAACCCCCGCCCCTCGGCGCGCGTGCTGCAAAAGGGCGACATCATCAACATGGAATTGGCCGCCGGCTATCGCGGCTACACCGCGCAGATCGGCTCGCCGATCTGCCTGGGCGAGCCCACCGACATGGTGAGAAAATTCTGGAACGACATCACGCTGCCGGGTTATCGGCGCATCATTGCCGAGATCGCGCCCGGCAAGCCGGTGGAAGCCATGCGCACCGCCAGCAAATTCTTCCGCGATCAAGGCTACCAATCGCGGCCGACCCAGACCCACGGCATCGACCTCGTCACCGACAAGCCGCACGTCGTGGCCGAGCATGTTTCCGCCGAAAAATTCGAGCAGGTGCTGAAGCCCGGCATGGTGATCATGGCGGAACCCAACCCGATCACGCCGGATGGCCTGTTCGGAATTTTCCTCGGCCACACGTTCATCGTCACCGAGACCGGGCACGAGGTCTGCGATGACTTTCCGCTGGAGATCGCGGTCGCGCGGGGCTGAGGTTGCGCCGGCCCGTCAGCGCGTGGCGGCGATCACGAAGCCGCGGATACGGCCTTCGACGGTGCCGCGGCCGAATCGAAGCGCCAATGCTTCGGCCGCCAGCTTCGTCGCCTCCTGCAGGCGCGACGCGTCGCGCGCCTCGATTTCGTTGCGCAGCGGAGTCCCCTGGCAATAGGCGATCGCGGGATGGCCGGGTGACGGGGCCTTGCTGATGCCATCCACGGCATCGACTGAAATAGTTTCAAATCCCGCGGCTTTCAGATCCGTGCAAATTCGTTCGACATCGTGGTAGCCATGCGGGGTGCGGGCCAGGAACCGGGGCGGATCATCTGGAAAAACAGCCGCCAGCGCCTGCGTGACCGTATCGGCAAAATCGTTTTCCGAGATTTTGTCCCATACATTGAAGATGTAACGGCCGCCCGGCCTTAGCACCCGGCGCGCCTCCTTGTAGGCCTGCACCTTGTCGGGAAAAAACATCACCCCGAACTGGCAGGCCGCGACATCGAAGCTTTGATCCGCAAACGGCAGCGCCAGGGCGTCCGCCTGCTTCCACACAATCCGGTCATCGCTAGGCTGACGCGCCGCCGCATAATCCAGCATCGGCTGATTGAGATCGGTTGCGGCGATACCCGCTTGCGCCGGAAGCTGCGATGCCATCGCCCGCCTCAGAACGCCGGTTGCAGCGGCCATCTCCAGCACATCGCGCGGATCGGTTTTGGCGATCCGGTGGGCGAGATCGAGCGCATAGGACTCGAAGATGAGCGGGACCAAGAACCGATCGTAAATTTCGGGGATCGATCCCGCGAACAGCTTGTCGGTTGCCACCATCGGGCTGCTCCATCAAATAGCGGCCTCAAAAACCGGGGTTACCCCCACTTCCAAAAATCGCGGCCCTCGTCGCGCATGAAGCGCGCCAGCACCATCTTGTGCACTTCGGAAGCGCCGTCGACCAGCCGCGCCGAGCGGCCGTAGCGGTAGATCCATTCCACCACCGTGTCCTTGGAATAGCCGCGCGCGCCCTGCAGCTGAATCGCGACGTCGGCCGCCTGGTGCAGCGCATCGGCGACCTGCACCTTGGCCATCGAGACCTCCTTGCGCGCGCGGTCGCCCTGCTCGAGCTTCCAGGCCGCATGCATGGTGAGCAGGCGGCCGATCTGAATTTGGTGCGCGACCTCGCCGAGCTTGATCTGCACGCTCTCGCGGTCGGCCAGCTTGATGCCGAAGCCTTCGCGGCGGCCGACATATTCCTGCGCAATCTCCATGCAGCGCTTGGCGAAGCCGAGCCAGCGCATGCAGTGGGTGAGCCGCGCCGGGCCGAGGCGGATCTGCGTCGCGCGCAATCCGTCGCCCTCGTTCATCAACACGTTCTCCATCGGAATTTCGAGGCCGTCGAATTCGATCTCGCAATGGCCGCCGTGCTCCTCCGGCCCCATGATCGGAATGCGGCGCAGAATGCGCCAGCCGGGCTGGTCTTTGTGGTAGAGGAAGGCGGTGAGCCCACGGCGCGCATCGTCCGAGGTGCGCGCGATCAATATGTAATGCGCGGCGCCGTCGGCGCCGGTGATGAACCATTTCGTTCCGTTGATGACGTAGTGGTTGCCGTCTTGCACCGCCGTCGTGTTCAGCGCGGACGGATGCGACCCGGCACCCGGCGCGGGTTCGGTCATGCAGAAGCAGGAACGGATTTCGCCGCGCGCCAGCGGGCGCAACCAGCGGTCCTTCTGTTCCTCGGTCGCCACGGCCTCCAGCAGGTGCATGTTGCCCTCGTCGGGGGCGAAGATGTTCATCGCCAGCGGGCCGAGCAGCGAGTAGCCGGATTCCTCGAAGACGATGGCACGGCCGACATTGTTCAGGCCGAGACCGCCGTAGTCGGTGCCGACATGCGGGGCGAGCAGACCCGCCTCGGCGGCGAGCGCGTTCAGCTCGCGGCGGAAGGCATCGGTCGGGCCGTGCCGGGTCTGGCGCGGATCGGCTTCCAGCGGAATGATCCGGTCTCGGATGAAAGCCCGGGTGCGGGCTTGCAGCTCTTGCAGGTCGGCGGAGAGGGAGAAGTCCATTGTTTGGGTGCCTCCAATGCGCGCCCCTCTCTACCCGTCATGGCCGGGCTTGACCCGGCCATC
>PMAF01000089.1 GCA_003152455.1 Hyphomicrobiales bacterium | reverse complement strand
CAAGCTCCATCGGGAAGGTCGAGCCGTCCTTGCGCTGGCCGACCACGACGCGGCCGATGCCGATGATGCGGCGTTCGCCCGTGGTCATATAGCGCTGCAAGTAGCTGTCGTGGTTTTCGCGATAGGGCCTCGGCATCAGGGTCCTTACGTTCTGCCCGATCGCCTCGGCCGCGTTGCAGCCGAACAAGCGCTCGGCGGCGCTGCTGAACGATTGGATGAAGCCGCGCTCGTCGATGACGATCATGGCTTCCGGCACGGTGTCGAGAATCGATTGCAGATGCGCCTCGCGCGCCAGCGCGTCGCGCGTCATAAGGACGGCCCGCCTGCGGCTGCGGTGCAGCAGTTCGCCGCCCCACGCCACGCCGATGGAGGTGACGAAGAAGGCGGCGCCATTGACCAGGCCGAATTCCGACATCGCCGCCGGGGCGCCGAGCCCGAGGAATACGGCCGCGACGCTGAGCATTGTCGCCAGCAAGCCCGGTCCAAGACCGCCGACGCCGGCCGAAATCAGCACCGCCGGCATGAAATAAAGAAATATCGCCTCGTTGGGGAAATAGGGCGTTAGCAGGTGGCGCGCCGCCAAGGCCAGCGCAACCGTGGTCGGGGCGATGCCATAGCGCAAAAACTTGCCGTGTTCGCCGGCTGGCTTGACCTCAGATTTTACAGTTATTTCAGACATTTATCCCGGTATCTGGGTTGGCGGTGCGGCGGCGGTGGTGTCCTCAGGCGCCTCCGGTAAATCCCCTATGGAGATTATCTGAATTTCGGGTATCCGGCTCCAGGGGTATCGGTGTCCATCGAATTCATCGAGGACCCAGCGCCATGCTCACCCAGACGATGATCCATCATAGCACCCCGCGTCATTCGACAAGGCCGGTTGCACACCCGGTTCCGGCGGTGAATTCACAAACGTTCGGCACCTCGATCGAACTGATGGGCGCGCCGATGCCGTTCGTCCGTAACGCCGAGATCTACGGCGAAAACGAGCCGGCCGAATATCTCTACAAGGTGGTGAGCGGAAGCGTCCGCACCTATAAAGTGCTCAACGACGGCCGCCGCCAGATCGGCGCCTTTTATCTGCCCGGCGACGTGTTCGGCCTCGAAGTCGGCGACGAGCATACGTTCTCCGCCGAAGCGATCGTCAACTCAAAGGTGCTGGTGATCAAACGCAGCGCCCTGGTTAGCCTGGCGGCGCGCGACAACGAGACCGCGCGCAAGCTCTGGACCATGACGGCCGGCGAATTGCAGCGCGTGCAAGCCCATATCCTGCTGCTGATCAAGACCGCGCAGGAGCGGGTGGCCGGGTTCCTGCTGGAAATGGCGGCGCGCGTGCCGGTAGGCAACGAAATCGATCTGCCGATGTCGCGTCAGGATATCGCCGACTATCTCGGCCTCACCATCGAAACCGTGTCACGCACGCTGACCCAACTCGAAAACACCGCGGCGATTGCGGTCCCCAGTTCCCGCCACATCGTGTTGCGCAATCGCGCGGCGCTCAATCGGTTGAATGCCTAGCGTCTGAGAATCTTGAACTGCCGAACGTCGTTCTCCCTGACTAATGTTCGGCTACACTGCCCCGGCACCTTTTGCCGGGGCATTTTTTTGTGCGCGCCGCGGCGAGGCCGCAGCTCGGTTGTCGCGTTGCCGCCGGCATTGTAGGTTCCCCGCATCGAGGCGAGATCTCGCAAGCGTCTGGCTGGGGGGCTGCATGATGAGTTTCGACGGTGTTGTCATCGGCGCCGGCCACAACGGGTTGACGCTCGCCGCCTACCTCGCGCGCGCCGGCATGAAGATCGCGGTGCTCGAACGCAATCCCCGTCTTGGCGGCGGCTGCAGCACGGACGGCGACCAGCTTCCCGGCTTCCGGCTCAATCTGCACGCCAATTTCTACATGGGGCTGAGCCGTTGCCCGCTGATTGAGGATCTCGAGCTTTTTCGCTACGGCTTTTCCTACATCGAGCCGCCGGTGCAGCAGGCCGCCGTCTTCCGTGACGGCACCGGGATCGTCATCCACAAGGATCTCGACAAGACCTGCGCCTCGCTGGCGCGGTTTTCCAAGCAGGACGCCGAGACGTTCCGCGAACTCTGGCATACCTACTGCGTCGAGATGCGGCCGCTGCTGGTCTCGCTGCTCTACAACGCGCCGCTGCCGCGCGAGCAATTGCTCGACAGGTTGAGCGGGCCGCAGGCAAAGGAGTTGCTCTCGCACGCGCAGCACGACCTGTTCAGCGTGGTGCGCAAACATTTTGTCGATGAGCGCATCCGCACGCTGTTTACCTCTTATATGCACGTGATCACGACCGAGGACGTCGCCGGCGCCGGCATCGTGTTCCCGGCGATTTTCGCCAATATCGCCAGTTTCACACTTCCGGCCGGTGGGGCGGTGTCCTTGGTGAATGCGCTGGCGCGCGCGGTCGAGGCGGGCGAGGGCGAAGTCGTCACTGGCGCCGACGTGAAGGAGATCATGGTCAAAAACGGCCGCGCCACCGGCGTCAAACTTGCCGACGGTAAAACCATTGAAGGCAGCAAATTCGTTGCCAGCGCCATCGATTTTCCCCGCACCGTTCAGATGGCGGGTGAAGAGCTGTTCCCCGAACCGGTGTGCGAGAAGGCCAAAGCCTGGCACTGGGGCAACCACAGCCTGGTCACCTTGCACCTCGCGCTGCGCCAGGCGCCGGCCTATCGCGCCGAGGCGTTCGATCCCGACATTGCGCGCGCCTACAATATTTTCTTCGGCATGGAGAATATCGACGAAGTAGCGAGCTGCTTCGACGACTGCGCGGCGAAGAAATTCCCCAAAGTGTTGATGGGCAACGGCGCCTGCAACAGCCAGTTCGACCCGACCTATGCGCCGTCCGGCCGGCATTCGGCGTTCTGGTGGCCTTTCGCGCCCTATTCGGTCGATGGCGGTCCGCAGAATTGGGAACGGCACCGCGCCGATTATAGCAAGCGCGTGCTCGAATACTGGCGCGTCTACGCCTCCAATCTCGACGACCGCAATGTGCTCGGCAGCTATCTGTTCACTCCGCTCGATATCGATCGCCTCAACAGCAATATGCGGCAGGGCGCGGTGCGCATGGGCGCCTATGTGCCCAATCAGCTGGGCATCAACCGGCCGCACCCGCTGTTGCCCGGCTCGCGCACGCCGGTGGAAGGGCTTTATCTGTGCGGTTCGTCTTCGGGCAATGGCGGCGGCGTCAACGGGGCGCCCGGCTATATCGCCGCCAATGCCATTGCCGACGATTTGCGGCTCAAGCGCCCCTGGATTCCGGTGCCGCCGCCGGAATGGCGGCATTAGGCCGATTGACCTGAATCAACGGCGCCGCCCGGCTTTCATGGCAGCATAACTTGCAAAATACGCGATGGAGGCTGCCATGAACGCCGAACATGTGATGACTCGCGACGTAATCTCGATCGATCCGGATGCGACCGTGTTGCAGGCGGCGCGGCTGATGCTCCAGCATCACATCAGCGGCCTGCCGGTAATCGACAAAAACGGCAACTTGGTCGGCGTGCTCTCGGAAGGCGATTTCCTGCGTCGCCGCGAGACCAAGACCGAACGGCGGCGCTCGCGCTGGCTCGAATTCCTGATGGGTCCCGGCCGCATCGCCGCCGAATACAGCCATTCGCACGGCAGCAAGGTTTCCGAGGTGATGACCACCGAGGTGCAGACCGTCGATGAGGTTACGCCGATTGAAGACATCGTCGACCTGATGGAGCGCCGCCGCATCAAGCGCGTGCCGGTGTTGTGCGGCGGGCAGGTGGTCGGCATCGTGACGCGGTCCAATCTCATGCACGCTATGGTCAGCCTTGCGCGCGCGGCGCAGCCGGCCGCGACCGACGATTCCGCCATCCGGGAGAGTCTGCTGGCGGAGATGCAAAAGGAGCAATGGGCGCCGGCGGCGACCACCAACGTCGTCGTGCATGACGGCGTGGTCGAGCTGTGGGGCGTGATCGTCGACGAGCGCCAGCGCGAGGCGCTTAAAGTGGCCGCCGAAAATATTCCCGGGGTCAAGGCGGTGAAGGATCACCTGGTCTGGATCGAGCCGACCTCCGGTTTGACCATCGAGCCGGCGGACACCTCGCTAACGCATTAGCCGCGCTGGCGTTTTCGCTGAAGACCGGCAATACCGTAGCGGCTTTATTCTGAGCCTTTTGACCTGTCTCAACGCGGTCTTTCCTGGTTGGCGCATGCTGCGACACCGACTTTTTTCCTCATGGAGGAATGCATGTCCACCCTCACGCCATCCACGGTGCGCGCGGTCCCGCAGCCGAGCGTAAAGGAATCCAATTGGTTTGCCTCGAATTGGGGACTGCTGGCCGCGGTCGCGGCGCTGGTCGCTATTCTGCTGTTGCCGACGCCGGCCGGATTGCCGGTCGCCGGGCACCGCATGCTGGCGATCCTCGCCTTCGCCGTCATCATCTGGATGACCGAGGCGATCGACTATGCCGTATCCGCGATCGTGATCGCGGCGCTGATGGCCTTCTTGCTCGGCCTTGCGCCGAGCGTCGCCAATCCGAAAGTGCTTTTGGGCACCAGCGGCGCCCTGACGCTCGCTTTCAGTGGCTTCGCCAATACCGCGTTGGTGCTGGTCGCCGCCGCCTTGTTCCTCGCCGCCGCCATGACCGCGACCGGTCTCGACAAACGCATCGCGCTCAGCATTCTCTCGCGCGTCGGCACTGAAACCCGGCACGTGGTGGTCGGCACGATCCTGGTCGGCTTCGTCATCGCCCTCATGGTGCCGTCGACCACCGCGCGGGTGGCCTGTCTGGTGCCGATCACGCTCGGCATCATCGCGGTCTACGGCGTCAACAAGCGCGGCGCCTTCGCCAGCATGCTGATGATCACCACCGTGCAGACCGCCAGCATCTGGAACGTCGGCATCAAGACCGCGGCGGCGCAGAACATGGTCGCCGTCGGCTTTATCGAAAAGGCGTTCGGCAAGACCATCACCTGGCTCGACTGGCTGATCGCGGCCGGCCCCTTCGCAATCCTGATGTGCATCGCGCTTTACTTCGTCATGACCATCATGATGCCGCCGGAAGTGGCGCAAGTGCCGGGCGGCCGCGAGGGCATCCGCAAATCGCTGGCCGCGCTCGGCCCGACCAAGGCTGCCGAGTGGAAATTGCTCGCGCTGTCGCTCACTCTGATCGCCTTCTGGGTGACCGAAGGCATCCTCCACAAGTTCGACACCAGCACGACCACCATTACCGCCGTCGCGCTGATGTTCATGCCGGGCTTCGGCATCTTAACCTGGAAGGACGCGCAGTCGCGGATTCCGTGGGGCACCGTCATCCTGTTCGGCGTCGGCATCAGCCTCGGCACCGCCTTGCTGCAGACCAACGCGGCCACCTGGCTTGCCAATATCGTGGTGGCCCAATTCGGCCTGAAGGACGCCACCGTGCTGTTCATCCTGGCTGTGATGAGCCTGTTCCTGGTCGTCATCCATCTCGGCTTTGCCAGCGCCACCGCGCTNNGCTGCAATTCGTGGTCAGCTTCGGCTTCATCCTGGTGGTGAACGCGCCGCAGAACATGGTTGCCTATGGCACGGAGACGTTCAATGCGCGCGACTTCGTGCGCACCGGCTTTGTGCTGACTATCATCGCGCTCGCGCTGGTGATGTTGCTGGGTGCCACCTATTGGCGCTGGCTCGGCTATTCTTGAGCGGAACGATCGTCATCGGCAGCCCCGGGCCGGCGCGCGCGCCGGTCCGGGTTCCCCGCCCAAGCGGCCGGCCGGTTTTGAGCGTGCAAACCGCGTCCAATTGACCTGCGTCAAAAAGGATACCGGCCCTTAGCGGATATTTACCGCCGCGGCTCTTTCGGATTCCTGGCCGGCCAGACAACGGGATAGCAGTATGGCGAACGTGCTCGCTCCTCAAAAAACCATGGCCTTCGGCGGACCCAGTAACCCCGGCCGCTACTCATCTTGACCACCGGGATTACTGGGTCCCGGGTCTCCCTCGCGTTGCTCGGTCGCCCGGGACGACGGCCCTCAATTCGCCAGTGTCACCGTTTCGAAATCCGCCGGCAGCACGATCTCCAGCACTTCGCAGTCGTCCGAATAGCCGAGCACGGTGTGCTTGATGCGCGGCGGCTGAATCCAGCACGCGCCGGCGTGGAACGTGTGCACACCTTCGCCCTCGAACTCGCTTTTGATCCATCCCTTGAGCACATAGATCATCTGGAAATCGACGTCGTGATAATGTGGCGTCGACACTTCCTCCGGCTTGAACGGCGGGATGAATTTGATGACGTGGGCCTGCACCATACCGCCGGTGGCCGGCGCGATGCCGAGATCGCGGTATTTGGCGTAAGTGCGCAGGCCCTGGTCGAAATCCTGCTCGCGGTGATGGCTGACGGTGAATTTGTGTGTCGGGCGCTTTTTGGCGCGGGTCTTGGCCTTGACCGCGCGCCGCGCATTGGCTTTGCGCGCAGGCGATTTGCGGCTTGTAGGCTTGCTTGCCCGGACTTTCTTGCTTGTCTTTTTCTTTGCCTTGGCCATTGATCGCTCCCTGACGCTTTTGTTTCTTTCGCCAATTGGACCACGATGGAACCGCAGACACAACCGGCCGCCATTCGCATCTTTGTCGATGCCGATGCCTGTCCGGTGAAGGCGGAGGTCTATCGCGTCGCCGAGCGCTATGGGCTGAAGGTCTTCGTTGTCGCCAATTCGTATATGAACATGCCGCGCAGCGACATGATCGAACGCGTGATCGTGAACGATGGCCCGGACGCAGCGGATCACTGGATCGCCGAGCGCGCCGGTCCAAGCGACATCGTCATCACCGCTGATATTCCTCTGGCCGGCCACTGCGTGCGCAAGGGCGCGACGGTCATCGGGCCGACCGGCAAGCCGTTCACCGACGATTCGATCGGCATGGCTTTGGCCACCAGAGACTTGCTCACCGATCTGCGCAGCGCCGGCGCGACCACGCGCGGCCCGCCGCCGCTCAGCCGCCAGGATATTTCGCGGTTTCTGTCGGCGCTCGATCTGGCGGTGGTGAGGTTGCAGCGGAAATTGTAATTCCCTACGTGTCCCGGGCGCAGCGTGAAGCGAAGCGCAACGGTGCGTGGCAGAACCGGGACCCAGCTTGCTTATTGAATTAAGCTGGACCCCGGATCAGCGGTGCACTACTTCGCTGCGCTTGTGCTGCACCGCATCCGGGGAACGGCGTCACTCCGCCGCGGTCGCGACGCCGCCATGCGCCTTCGACCAGCCGGCCGGGTCGTTCATGAACTTTTCGACTTCGCCCAGCATCTTGGCGTCGAATTTGCCGCTCGCCTTGGCCACCGCCAGTACGTCCCACCAGGTGGTGAGCGAATGCAGCGTGACGCCGAGGTCGGCCATGATCTTCTTGCCCTCGGGATAGATGTCGTAGAAAAAAATCACCAAGCAGTGGTCGCATTTGCCGCCGGCGTCGCGGATCGTCTTGACGAAGTTCACCTTGCTGCGGCCGTCGGTGGCCAAGTCCTCGACCAATAGCACGCGCTGGCCGGGCTTGAGCTCGCCTTCGATCTGCGCGTTGCGGCCGAAGCCCTTGGCTTTCTTGCGCACATATTGCATCGGCAAATTAAGCCGCTCTGCCACCCAGGCGGCGAAGGCGATGCCGGCGGTTTCGCCGCCCGCCACGCTATCGAACTTGTCGCGGCCGATGTCGCGGTCGATCGTGGTGACGGCGAAATCCATCATCGCCGAGCGCACGGCTGGAAACGAGATCAGCCAGCGCGAGTCGTTATAGACCGGGCTCGCCCAGCCGGAGGTAAAGATGAACGGCTTGTCCTGCATGAAGCGGACGGCGCCGACGTCGAGATACATCTTCGCCGTTAGTTCGGCGATGGTCTTTTTGTCGGTAATTTTCGCGGTCGTGCTCATGGGACCGTCATAAAAGACGTGACTGCCCGGCACAAGGCCAAGCATGACGGCGTGTGGATTACGGCGCGTATAGCTAGGGCGCTTTCGGCCCGACTTTCTTGTACCAATCCGCGATCTGCGCCCCGGTCCAGAACAACACGTCCTTCTTTTTGCGGATTTTCTCGAAGATCTTGCGGAAATATTTGGCCCGGTGCGGCGCGCCCATGATGTAGGGGTGCACCGAAATCGCCATCACCCGGGCCGAGCCCTTGGCGTCCTTGTAGATCTGCTCGAACTGGTCGATCGCGCGCTCGTAGAATTCCGAGGCCTTGTGGTGCTGAATCAGCATCATGGCGACGTCGTTGCATTCCTGCGTATAGGGGATGTTGAGGATCGGTTTGCCACGCGTCTTCATCCAGACCGGCTGGTCGTCGAGCACCCAGTCGGCGACGTAGTCGTAGCCCTCTTCGGCCAGGATATCCGGCGTCTCCCAGGTCTCGGTCAGGCCGGGCCCGAGCCAGCCGCGCGGCCGCTGGCCGGTCGCGCGCTCCAGCACCTCGACGCATTTGTGCACGTCGGCGCGCTCGTTCTCGACCTTCTGCATGTTGCGCTGGGTGTAGCCGTGGCCGACGAATTCCCAATTGCGTTCGATGCAAGCCTTGACGATTTCGGGAAAGGCCTCGACCGCCACGCCGTTGATGTTCATCACGCCGGGAATTTTGAACTCGTCATAGATCTGCAGCAGCCGCCAGAACCCGACCCGGTTGCCGTATTCGTGCCAGCACCAGTTCGGGATGTCGGGCATGGGCGAGCCGCCCGCCGGCGGCGTCAGCACAGTGCGCGGCATGGTCTGCGTCGGGTCCCATTCCTCCACGTTGGTGACGGTCCACACCACCATGCGGGCGCCCTTCGGCAGCTTGAGCGGCTTGCGCGATGGAATCGCGGAATAATCGAGACGGTCGTTCGGCAGCATGCCGACGGTGGGCTTGCGGAAGTTCACGCAATATCCTCGGTCGTTGTTGTTGAACAAAGCCAGGTGGCTTTCAGCTTCCGTTGAGGTCGTAAATTTCGGGGAAGAAATAATCCTTCCACGACGCCGCCTTCTGCTTGAGCGTGCCGACCTCGTGCATGAAGTCCGCGTATATCATGGTATGTTCCGGCGTCATCGTCCAGCGCGCGGCCGGCGCGGCGACGATCTTGGTCACCATGTCGAGCGGCAGCTTGGATTTGGAATCCTCTATCCACAACGCCGCCGCCGCCCGCTTGTCCTTATTGACGATGTCGGTGGCTTCCTTGAGCGCGGCGATCAGCGCCTTGTACAGCACCGGGTTCTTGTCGCGGAATTTCGCCGAGGTCCAGGCCACCGTGAAAGTGTGCGAACCGCCCATGACGTCGAAGGAGCTGAGCACGGTGTGCACCTTGGGGCTTTCGAGCTGCTGAAACTGGAACGGCGGAACGCTGAAGACCGACGTGACCTCCGAGCTGCCGCTGAGCAGCGCGATGGTGGCGTCGGGCGGAGTCATCGACACGGTCAGCGGATCGAGCTTGGCGAATTCCTTAGGCCCGAACGCCTTGGCCGCCGCCATCTGCAGGGTGATCGCCTGCACCGACGATTTCACCGCCGGGACGGCGATTTTGTCGCCTTCCTTGTAATCGGCGATGGTCTTGAGCGCGGCGTTGGTCGTGTTGAGCAAGACCGGCTGCGAGGTCAGCGCGGAAATCCCGCGAATCTCCTGCGGGGTGCCTTTGGTCTTCGACCACACCACCAGCAGGCCCGGCACGCCGCCGGTCGCGATGTCGATGTTTCCGGAAATCAGTGCGTCGTTCATTGCCGCGGGGCCGTTGAACACCTGCCAGGTCACCTTCACCTCGGAAATTCCCATCAGCTTGGCGTGCTTTTCGATGAGCTTTTGGTGATCCATCACATTGAACTGCAAGTAGCCCATGGAAAATTGCTTGGCGAGCCGGATCTCCGGCACCTCGGCCGAGGCTTGCGACAGCAAACCAAGCGTGACGGCCGCGCCGGACATGGCGCGAAAAATCCCCTTGAAGCGCATGTTGTTTCCTCCCGTTAAGCCGTTGGTTTTTTAGTTTTAGGGCGGCTGCCCACGCTAAGCTGCAACTCAAATCTTGGCAACGCCGCGGTACCAGTCGAGAATCTGCTCGCCGTTCCAGTGCAGCACGCTCTCGTGCTTGTTCACGTAGTCGTAGATCTGCTCCAGATATTTGATCCGGTGCGGCTGGCCGCTGATGTAGGGGTGAATCGCCAGCGCGACGAACTTGGCGCGGGTCGCGCTTTCGGCATAGAGCCTGTCGAATTGGTCCGTCACCAGCTTTAGCAGATAGTCGCTGTTGTGGTGCTGGACGATCATCACCGGAATGTCGTTGCATTCGATGGTATAGGGCAGCGTGACCAGCGGCCCGTTGGTGGTTTTGATCACGGTCGGCTCGTCGTCATAGACCCAGTCGCCGATGTATTTCACGCCGGCCTTGGCGAGCAGGTCGGGCGTCTCCAGCGTCTGCGTCAGGCCGGGCCCGAGCCAGCCGACCGGCCGCTTGCCGCAGAATTTCTCCATGATGTCCATGGTGCGGTTGATCATGCCGGCCTGGTCCGGCTCCTTGTGGATCGGTCCCTGCTCGTAGGCATGCCCCATGAATTCCCAGCCGGCGTCGCGCGCTTCTTCCGCGACGCGGCGGTAGTCCTCGCAGATGCGGGCATTTGCCGCGAGCGTTGGTCTGATGCCGAGCTTCTTGAACAACTCGAAGAAGCGCCAGCAGCCGACCCGCATGCCGTATTCGTGGAAGCCCCAATGCACCACGTCGGGCATCAGCGGCACGCCGGTCGGCGCCGGCAGCAGCTGCCGCGCCATCGGCTTGCCGATGTCCCAGACCTCGTAATTGACGATGGTCCAGAACACGATGCGGGCGTTGCCCGGTAGCTTGAGCGGCGGGCGATCGACGATCGCCGAATAGTCGGAGCGTTCTTTGGGGATCATCGGGTCGGACATCAATTTCCTCGTGCACTCAATGCGCCGGAACGTGCGCTTCTTTGATCACCGCGCCCCAAACCTTCGTTTCCTTCGCAATGAAGGCCGTCGCTTCGGCGGACGTGCCGCCGGCGGCGTGCAGGTTGATCTTGGCGAATTTATCCTGCACGTCCTTGCTGTTGAGCACGTCGTTGACGGCCTTGTTGAGCTTGGCGACGATCGCTGGCGGCGTCTTCGGCGGCGCGGCGATGGCATTCCAGGTGCCGGATTCGAATCCCTTCACGCCGGCTTCGTCGAGCGTCGGGATGTCGGGCAGGTTGGCGATCCGCTTGAATGTCGCCACCGCCAGAATACGGGCTTTGCCGCCTTGGTGCAGCTTGAGGGCGGAAGCGAGCTCCATGAAAATCATGTCGACGTGGCCGGCGATGAGATCGGTGAGCGCGGGCGCGGTGCCTTTGTACGGCACGTGCACCAGTTTGGTGCCGGTGACCTTTTCGAACAGCGCCGCGGTCAGATGCGAGGTAGTGCCGATCCCCTGCGAGGCATAATTGATCTTGCCCGGATTGGCTTTGGCGTAGGCGATGAATTCCTGCGCGGTCTTGGCCGGAAAATCCGGCCGCACCAGCAGCACGTTGGCGACCGTGGTCATGATCGCGACCGGCTCGAACTTGGTGGGGTCGAAGGCGATGGTCTTGTAGAGCAGCGGATTGACCGTGAGCGGCGACGGCTGCGCGGCGAGCAGCGTGTAGCCGTCCGGATCGGCGGTGTACACCGCTTCGGCGCCGATATTGCCCGCCGCTCCAGAGCGGTTTTCCACCACCACCGGCTGGCCGAGGCGTTCCTGCAAGCCGTTCGCGACGATGCGCGTCACGGTATCGACGCCGCCGCCGGCCGGAACGCAGACGACGATATGGATCGGCCGGTTGGGATATTTGGCGGCGGCGTCCTGCGCGGATGCGCCGGTAGCCGAAAGAATGATCGTGGACATCAAAGCCAGAAATGTGCGCACGGTGTCCTCCCTTCGCCGCTTCCACGGCGGCGTTTATCTCGAAAGTATGGCACCGATCCGCCCGTCGCGGCAACGCGTTGTGGCGGGCTTCGCGAAAACCGGAGGCTGGGTTGCGGTCTGCCGCATTGTCGCCAGGTGCGCCATCGCGCATGGTCCGTCCGCAGCCTTGAGGAGCGTCTTGTGGATTCGATTGCGATACTTGCCGCCACGGCGGGGGCCTATCTGCTGGCGGGCTTCGTCAAGGGCGTGATCGGGCTCGGCCTGCCGACGGTGGCGATCGGCCTGCTCGGTCTCATGATGACGCCGTCGCAGGCGGCGGCGATCCTGGTGGTGCCGTCGCTGGTCACCAATATCTGGCAGCTCGCCGCCGCCGGCGAGTTGCGCGCGCTGGTGCGGCGGCTGTGGCCGATGCTGGCAGGCATCTGCATCGGCACGTTCATAGGCGTCGTCCTGCTGCCGAACGGCAGCCCGCCGCAGGCGACGGTCTGGCTGGGCGTCGCACTGGTGATCTATGCCGGGCTCGGGCTGATCAAGGTGCAGTTCTCGGTGCCGCCGCGCGCCGAACTGTGGGCCGGCCTGGCTGTCGGAGTCGCTACCGGTGCGGCCACCGTGGCGACCGGCATATTCGTGCTGCCGGGCGTGCCCTATATCCATGCCTTGCGCTTCGACCGCGACCGGCTGGTGCAGGCGCTCGGCCTGTCGTTCACGGTCTCCACCGTCACGCTGGCATTGGCGCTTTATCATGCCGGCGAGATGCACATGGCGCTGGCGTGGCCCTCGCTGGTGGCGCTCGCCACCGCCCTTGCCGGCATGTGGCTTGGGCAGATCGTGCGCGGCAAAGTGCGCGAGCAGACGTTCCGGCTGTGGTTTTTCCTCGGCTTGCTGGTGCTCGGCGCCCATCTGGCGTCGCGCGGATTTTTCTAGCNNTTGTCGTTCTGCAAAGTCGACTGGATCGCCTCGCGCAGCAGGGCGTGTTTCGGTTTCGGCCATTGCGCGACGCGAATGTCGGCCAGGAGCTTGGCCGACTTGCCGAACACCACGATGCGGTCGCCGACGCCGATCGCTTCTTCCAGTTGATGCGTGATCAGGATCGCGGTCGAGCCGCACTCGCGCGCCAGCGCCAGGAACGTCTCGCGCAATTCCGCCGCGGTCACCTCGTCGAGATGGCCGAAGGCTTCGTCGGCCAGCAGAATTTCGGGTTGCACCGAGAAGGCGCGCGCGATCGCCACACGCTGGCGCATGCCGCCGGACAATTCGTGCGGATAGGCGTTGGTGAATTGGCCCAGGCCCAGCCGGTTGAGCCAGGTGAGCGCGCGTTCGCGTTGCTCGGCTTCCGGCAATCCGATCAGCTCGAGCGGCAGCTTGGCGTTGCCGAGCGCCGAGCGCCAGGGCAGCAGCCGGTCCTGCTGGAACACGGTGGCGATCTTGCCGCGGAAATAATCGAAGTCGCTGTGCGGGCTCTTGTCGCCGATCCGGATCGTTCCTTCGGTCGGCGCGTCGAGCCCGATCGCCAGATCGAAAAAGGTCGACTTGCCGCAGCCGGTCTGACCGACGATCGCCACAACTTCTTTCGGGGCGATGGTCAGGTCGAGCCGGTCGATGGCCACGACCGATTGGCCCGAGGTGGTCTGACGAAACACTTTGCGCAAGCCGCGCACTTCGATCGGCGGCGGACTGTTCGTTTGCGGTTTCATGCTCATGGCCGCCACCGAAGCACGCGCTTCTCGACGCGGGCTACGATGGCTTCGAGCAGAAACAGCAGCACAACCAGCACCAGCGTCCAGGCGAACACGTCGGAGACCGAAAACAGTTCCTGCGCCACCGACAATTGATGGCCGATGCCGGTCACCGCACCGACCAGTTCGGCAATGGTGACGACGCGGATCGCCAGGCTGATATTGACCTTCCAGCTGGTGAAGATGCTCGGCACGATCGCCGGCAGCATCAGCTTGATGAAATATTGCAGTGTGGTCGGCCGGAACGACTGCATCATATGGCGCAGTTCGCGCGGCACCGAGCGCATGGCGTCGAGCGAATCGACCAGGAAAACCGGGCCGCACACCACCACCAGCACGAAGCCGATGCGGAATTCGACGCCGGGAAACCACAGCACTGCGAACAAAATCCACGACACCACCGGCACCGCCATCAGGATGCGGATCATCGGGTACAGGTAATCGTCGAGCGTTTGCGAGCGGTACATCGCCATCGCTGCCGCCACGCCAAGCACGAAGGAGACGATCAGCGCGCCGATCACCCGCGCCAGCGTGACGGCGACGTCAAGCGGCGTGATATCGGCGACGCTTTTCGCGATTCGCAGCAGGCTCGGAATCGCGAACGGCGGAATCCCGAGGTAGGGCGCCAGATGCGACAGCGCCTCCCAGCAGACGGCGAAGACCAGAAGAGAGACGAGTGTCTGGCGCGGGAAGATCAGATCCGGAACCCGAGCCGGCGCATGCTCCTCAAGGGGCATAAATGATCTTCTCGTCCGGCATCTTCGGGTAGAACCCGGCCTTGACCGCGCGCTCCATCATGTCGGTGATCGATTTCTTGGTGGCCGGCTCCCAGGCCGGCTTCACGATCATCTGCAGCTGCTTGCTCTCGACCGCGGCAGTGAAAATGCCGGGCGGCAGTTTCAGCGTCTCGTTGGCGATCTTGTCGGCGTCGGCGGTGTTCGATTGCATGTAAGCGGCCACGTCCTGCAAGGCGGCAAGCAGCATCTTCGGACCGTTGGGAACGCGCTGGATGGCGTCGGCGCGCATGGCCGGCACGATCTCCCAGCCGGATTCGCCGGCGATTTCCTTCCAGCCCTGCGCGCCGTTGAAAATGACGTGCCAGTCCGGGTGCTGCTTGGCGCTGATGCTCGCCAGCGGTTCGATCACCAAGGCGGCGTCGACGCGTCCGGCCTCCAGTTGCGCACGGGCGACGCCGAAATTGGCGTTGATGACGGTGATGTCCTTGCCGAGGTCGATGCCCTTGGCGACGGCGTAGATCTTGACCACCTGAAATTGCGAGCCGCCCATGTCGATCGCCAGTTGCTTGCCCTTGAGATCGGCCAGCGACTCGATGGCGGGGTCTTTGGCGAAGATCACCAGGTCGGCGAGCGTGAAGCCGGTGCCGATGATGCGGACCGGCACGCCTTCCTGGTAGAGCTTCTGGAAGATGGTCGGCCCGCCGATCAGGGCGTCGGTCTCGCCGGTGGCGAAGGCGGCGTAGAATCCCGCGATCGACGGATAGGCGTGGATATCGAGTTCGAAGCCGTTTTTGGCGTCGAAGCCGCGCGCCTTCATGATGTTCCACACCAGCGGATTGAACACCGGCAGCGTGAGGCTAGAGACCTTGATCACCGGCTTTTGCTGCGCCTGCGCAGGCAAAGCAACGATACCCGCCAAGATGATCGCGAATGCGGCGGCAAACGCGGCAACGCCGCGGCGAGATAGTTTGGACATGGACATTCCCCCTCGTGGATATTCCGGTTGCGGTCTTGATTGCCGCAATTGGTTGGACCTCAAACTGGCTGGCAAAGACTTTACTCCGCTTTCATTCGCGTGCAAATAATTGATGGTCTGAAAGCGGGGAACGCGATGCCGCACATCACCGCGGGCGACGGCGTCCGGCTGTATTGCGAAGAGACCGGCGAAGGCTCCGCCATCGTCTTCGTGCATGAATATGCCGGCGACTGGCGCACGTGGGAGCCGCAGATGCGGCACTTCTCGCGTTCGCACCGTTGCGTCACTTACAGCCAGCGCGGCTACCCGCCCTCGGACATCCCGAACGATTCCGGCAAATACAGCCAGGGTCGTTTCCGCGACGACGTGATCGCGGTCATGGATGCGCTCAAGATCGACAAGGCGCATGTGGTCGGCCATTCGATGGGCGCGGCGACCGCGCTGCATGTCGGCATCCGCTATCCCGAACGCTGNNGGCAAGATGTTCGCCTCAGAGACGATGCAAGCGGCCGCCGCCCGTTACGGCGACGGGCCGACGCGGCAGGCACAGAAGAACAAGGACCCGCGCGGCTACGCCGAATTCATCGAGATGCTCGGCGAACATTCCTCGCTCGGCCATTCGCTGGTCATGCTCAACCTGCAGGCCAAGCGGCCCTCGCTCTGGGAAATGGAAGCGGAGCTGAAAAAGTTCGCGCCGCCGTTGCTCGTTCTCGTCGGCGACGAGGACGAATGGTGCGTCGACGCCAGCATTTATCTCAAGCGCATCGTGCCGACGGCGGGGCTCTGCGTCATTCCGCGCTCCGGCCACACCATTACCAGCGAGGAGCCGGCCAAGTTCAACGCCGCGGNNATGGACCTCAAGCTCAAGGGCAAGACGGCGCTGGTGACCGGCGGCTCAGAAGGCATCGGCAAGGGCATCGCACTCGCCTTGGCAAAAGAAGGTGTCGACGTCGCCATCTGCGCGCGCCGCATCGAGCCGCTCGAAAAAACGGCGAAGGAGATTGCAGCGGCGACGGGGCGCAAGATCGTCGCCATCGCGGCCGACCTGCGCAATGACAGTGACGCGAAAAATTTCATCGAGCAGGGCGCCAAGGCGCTCGGCCGCGTCGACATCATGGTCAACAATGCTGGCTCGGCCGCCGGCGGCGTGATCGAGCATTTGACCGAGGACGACTGGGAGAAGGGCCTCCAGCTCAAATTCATGGGCTATGTGCGCTGCCTGCGTTACGTGCTGCCGTTGATGGTCAAGCAAGGCGGCGGCCGCGTGGTGAACCTGATCGGCAATGACGGGGTGAAGCCGTCTTATTGGGAAATCTGCCCGGGCGCAGCCAACGCGGCAGGGCAGAATCTGACGCTGTCGCTCGCCGGGCAATACGGCCGCGACAAGATCAGCTTCGTCGCGGTCAATCCGGGGCCGGTGCGCACCGAGCGCTGGGCAGGTCTGGTGGACGCCATGGCGCGCGACATGAAAATTCCGCGCGAGCAAGCCGACAAACTCGCGCCGGCCTCGATCCCGATGGGCCGCATCGCCGAGGTCGAGGAAGTGGCCAATCTCGTCGTCATGCTGGCGTCGCCTTTGATGGAGATGGTCAACGGCACCATGATCGAGGTCGACGGCGGCCAGGACAAGGCGTTGATGGACAAATTCCGCGACAAGCCGAAAGGCTAGCTTCTTATCCCTCCCCCGCTTGCNNACCCTCCCCTTGCAGGGGAGGGATGAAGCGGGCGCCGTTGACAAGGTCTCGGGTGCGGCAGAACTATTCGTGCAAATCCAATCGGGAGTCACTTCATGAACACGCGTTTGCTCGCGTATCTCGCGCTCGCCTTTAGTCTCGCCACGCCGGCGATGGCGCAGCAGACCATCAAGATCGGCGAGCTCAACAGCTACAAAGCGGTGCCCGCCTTCCTCGACCCCTATAAGAAGGGCATGGATCTCGCGATCGAGGAGATCAACGCCAAAGGCGGCGTCGACGGCAAGAAGCTGGAAGTGATCTCGCGCGACGACGGCGCCAATCCGGGTGAAGCGGTGCGCGTGGCCGAAGAGCTGGTGACGCGCGAGAATGTCGCGGTGATCGCGGGCACCTTCCTGTCGAATGTCGGTCTGGCGGTCGCCAACTTCGCCGGCCAGAAGAAAGTCTTCTTCCTCGCCGCCGAGCCGCTCACCGACAAGATCGTCTGGCAGAACGGCAACAAATACACCTTCCATCTGCGCCCCTCGACCTACATGCAGGTCGCCATGCTGATGCCGGCGGCGATCGCGGCCAAGAAAAAGAAATGGGCGCTGGTCTATCCGAACTACGAATACGGACAGTCGGCGGCCGAGAGCTTCAAGGCGCTCTTGAAAAAGGCTCAGCCCGACGTCGAATTCGTCACCGAGCAGGCGCCGCCGCTCGGCAAGATCGACGCCGGCGCGGTGGCGCAGGCGATCGACGACGCCAAGCCGGACGCGATCTTCAACGTGCTGTTCGGCGCCGACCTCGCCAAATTCGTGCGCGAAGGCAACACCCGCGGCGTGTTCAAGAACCGCACCGTGGTCAGCCTGCTGTCGGGCGAGCCGGAATATCTCGATCCGCTCAAGGACGAGGCGCCGGCCGGCTGGACCGTCACCGGCTTCCCGTGGGACAAGATCAAGACGCCGGAATATCTTGCCTTCCTCCACGCCTATCAGAAAAAGTACAACGACTATCCGCGGCTCGGCTCCGTCGTCGGCTACATGACCATCCAGTCGTTGGCCGCCGGCTTCGCCAAGGCCAAATCCACCGACACCGAGAAGCTGGTAACCGCGTTCAAGGGCCTGAAAGTCGACAGCCCGTTCGGTCCGTTCCTCTATCGGGCGAGCGACCACCAGGCCACCATGGGCGCCTATGTCGGCCAGATCGCGCTCGAAGGCGGCAAGGGCACCATGGTGAACTTCAAATATGTCGACGGCGCCTCGGTATTGCCGTCCAACACCGAGGTCAAAAAGCTGCGCCCGGCCGGCGCGGATTGATTTCGACCGAGAGATCGGGCCCACTTTCCCTCTCCCCGCACGCGGGGAGAGGTAAGTAAGCCATGACCTTCACCGGCTTCCTGTTCCAGGCGCTCAACGGGCTGTCGACCGCCTCGGGGCTGTTCTTTATCGCTGTCGGTCTGTCGCTGATTTTCGGCGTCACCCGCATCGTCAATATCGCGCACGGGTCCCTCTATATGCTGGGGACCTATATCGCCTATACCTTCGCCACCCGGATCGGCGGCGCGCTCGGCTTCTGGGGCGGCATCGTTGCCACCGCGATCCTCGTGGGCGTCATCGGCGCGCTGATCGAGGTCGTGCTGCTGCGGCGCATTTACCGCGCGCCCGAACTGTTCCAGTTGCTCGCCACCTTCGCACTGGTGCTGATCATCAACGACGCCACGCTCTGGCTATGGGGGCCGGAGGATCTGCTCGGGCCGCGCGCGCCGGGCCTGCGCGGGGCGATCGAAGTGCTCGGCCGCCAATTGCCGAGCTACGACCTGTTTCTGATCGTCATCGGGCCGCTGGTCTTGCTGGCGCTGCATTTTACGCTTGCCGGCACGCGCTTCGGCCGGCTGGTGCGGGCGGCCACGCAAGACCGCGAGATGGTCGGCGCGCTCGGGGTCAATCAGGCCATGTTGTTCACCGCGGTGTTCGCGCTCGGCGCTGGTCTGGCCGGATTCGGCGGCGCGCTCCAGGTTGCGCGCGAGCCGGCCAATCTCGCCACCGATCTCACCGCCATCAGCGACGCCTTCGTGGTGGTGGTGGTCGGCGGTATGGGCTCGATTAGCGGGGCCTATCTCGCCGCCGTCATTATCGCCGAGGTCAAAGCCATCTGTATTGGAATAGGCGTGGTGGATTTCGGCTTCGGCAGCGTGAATTTCTCCAAGCTGACGCTGGTCGCCGAATTCCTGGTAATGGCGGTGGTGCTGATCGCGCGGCCCTATGGTCTGCTCGGCCGCGCGCAAGCAGTGGTGCGCTCGATCGCCGAGCCGGAAGAGCCGCTCCGTCCAGCCACGCCGGCGCTGAAGGCGCTCGGCGCCGTGGTGCTCGCGCTGCTGTTGTGCCTGCCACTGCTGGCGCAAAGCTCGCCTTATCTCTTGATCCTCGGCATCGACGTGCTGATCGCGGTGATCTTCGCTGCCTCGCTGCATTTCATCATGGGACCGGGCGGCATGCATTCGTTCGGCCACGCCGCCTATTTCGGCCTCGGCGCCTATGGCGCGGCGCTGCTGGTGAAAGGACTGGCGGTGCCGATGGGCCTCGCGCTGGTCGCGGCGCCTTTGGTGGCGCTGGCCGGCGCGCTGCTGTTCGGCTGGTTCGCCGTGCGGCTGTCCGGCGTCTATCTCGCCATGCTGACGCTCGCCTTCGCGCAGATCGTGTGGGCGACGGTGTTCCAGTGGGAGGAATTGACCGGCGGTTCCAACGGCGTCATCGGCGTTTGGCCGCCGCCGCCGTTCGACCGGACTTCAGTCTATTTCCTGCTGACGCTCGCGCTGGCGGTGATCGCGGTGCTGCTGCTGCGGCGATTGCTGTTCGCGCCGTTCGGCTATGCCATGCGCGCCGGTCGCGATTCCGCGCTGCGCGCCGAGGCCATCGGCATCGACGTCAAGCGCGTGCATTGGCTCGGCTTCGCCGTCGCCGGCGCGGTCTGCGGCGTGGCCGGCGGGCTGTTCGCTTTCGCCAAGGGCTCGATCTCGCCGGAGACCATCCACATCAACCGCTCCATCGACGGCCTGGTGATGGTGCTGCTCGGCGGCATCCAGACGCTGAGCGGGCCGATCGTCGGCGCTTCGGTGTTCGCCACCTTGCAGGACACGGTGATGCGGCAGACCGAATATTGGCGCGCGCTGCTGGGCCTCATCATCCTGCTGCTGGTTCTGGCGTTCCCGCAAGGCATCGCCGGCGCCTTGGCGGCGCTGTGGCGCAGGGTGAAGCCATGAGCGTGCTCGAGGTTCGCTCGTTGTCCAAGGCCTTCGGCGGCGTGCGCGCGGTCAGCGAGGTCAGCTTCGCGATTGGGCAGGGCCAATTCCTCGCCATGATCGGGCCGAACGGCGCCGGCAAGACCACCTGTTTCAATATCATCAACGGCCAGCTCGCGCCGGATTCCGGCGACATGCTGCTGGCGGGCAAGAACATCGCGGGCTTGCAGCCGCGGGCGATCTGGCGGCTCGGCGTCGGCCGCACCTTTCAGGTCGCCGCCACCTTCGGCTCGATGACAGTCGTCGAAAACGTGCAGATGGCGCTGATCTCGCACGCGGGCGAAATTTACCGGCTGTGGCGCCCGGCGGCATCGAGGCACCGCGAGGCTGCGCTGGCGCTGCTCGAGCAAGTCGGCATGCGCCAAGCCGCCGACCGGCCGAGCCGCGAGCTTGCCTATGGCGACGTCAAGCGCGTCGAGCTCGCCATCGCGCTCGCCAACGAGCCACGGCTGTTGCTGATGGACGAGCCGACCGCCGGCATGGGCGCGGGCGAACGGCACGACCTCATCGCTCTGGTCAAGCGGCTGGTGGTCGAGCGCGGCATCTCGGTGCTGTTCACCGAGCATTCGATGGACGTGGTGTTCGCCTTCGCCGACCGCATCATCGTGCTGGCGCGCGGCCGGCTGATCGCCGATGGCGACGCCGCCGCGATCCGCGACAACGCCCAGGTGCGCGAGGTCTATTTCGGCACCGGCAAGACCTTCGCGGGAGCCGTGTCATGAGCGACGCCATGCTCGCGGTCGACTCCTTGAGCGCCTGGTATGGCGCCGCGCGGATTCTCTATGACTTGAGCTTCGAAGTCGGCCGCGGCGAGGTGGTGGGACTGATGGGCCGCAACGGCGCCGGAAAATCCACTACATTGAAAGCGGTCATGGGTCTGATCGCCGAGCGGCAGGGCACGGTGCGTTTCAACGGCGGCGATATCTCCGGCCTGAAGCCTTTCGAGATCGCGCGGCGCGGCCTGGGCTATACGCCGGAGGACCGCCGCATTTTTTCCGATTTGACCGTCATGGAAAATCTCGACGTCGGCCGCCAGCCGGAGCGTCGGTTCGCCGACGGCTGGCCCGCGCCGGCCTGGACGCCGGAAAAGCTGTTCGCGCTGTTCCCCAATCTCGCCGAAATGCCGGACCGCCTGGGCGACCGCATGAGCGGCGGCGAGCAGCAGATGCTCACGGTGGCGCGCACGCTGATGGGCAATCCGCTGCTGGTGCTGCTCGACGAGCCGTCGGAAGGCGTCGCGCCGCTGATCGTGGAGCAGATGGCCAACACCATCGTCGCGCTCAAAAAAGACGGGCTGTCGGTCCTGCTCTGCGAGCAGAACATCCATTTCGCGCGGCTGGTGTCCGACCGGGTCTACGTGCTCGAAAAAGGTCAAATTCACTGGCAGGGCTCGATGGCGCAACTCGACGCCAATCAAGACGTGCAACGGGCCTATTTGACGGTGTAAACCGGCCGGGACGCCGAAATCCCTTATTTTCCAAGCGCAGGCAAAGGTAGCCCTTTCGCCTGGCCGCGATACCGGTCATGATTTCACAACCGTAAGGCGCTTCGGTTGCGCCTTACGGTTGCAGAAAGACGGACCGGCGATGCGGCGTGAAAAACTGAAAGTTGTGACGCCGGCGGCGGATGCGGCCGAGCCCGGACGCTACGTGCTCGACGAGCAGGTCGGGTTCCAGTTGCGCGTCGCCATGCAACGCCACACCTCGATCTTCACGGCGCGCGTGGTCGAAGGCCTGACCCAGACCCAGTTTGCCGCGCTCGCCAAGCTCTGCGAAGTCGGGCCCTGCCCGCAGAACCATCTCGGCCGGCTGATCTATCTCGACGCCGCCACCATCAAGGGCGTGGTTGACCGGCTGCCCGGGCGCGGCTTCGTCACCGCCCTCCATGACCCGAAGGACCGCCGCCGCCGTGCGGTGACGCTCACCGAGCGCGGCCGCCAGGTGACCGAAGCCGCCCAGTTGGTCGCCGCCGAGATCACCGCCGCGACGCTGGCGCCGTTGAGCGAGGACGAGCGGCGGATGGTGGTGAAACTATTGAAGAAACTCGGCTAGCTGGACCCCGGCCTCATAAACGGGCACGTTGTGTACGTCGATGGTTTTGAATAAAATATCCAAGGCAATCGGGTAGGCGTGGCGTAAAGGCGTAATGCGGCGCTTCCTCGCATATTGCTGAGCGGCTTTCATCGAGGAAGGGA
>PMAF01000132.1:245-9981 GCA_003152455.1 Hyphomicrobiales bacterium | reverse complement strand
CAGTCAGCCTTCAATCAGCACCTTCTTGCGTCTAAATGCCCAGGTAAGCCGATTGCACCTGCTTATTGTTTGCCAATTCTACGCTAGTGCCGCGCATGATTACCTTGCCGCTTTCCAACACATAGGCCCGCTGCACTAGCGTCAGCGCGCGGCTAACATTCTGTTCGACCAGCAGAATCGCTGTACCCATTGCATGGATTTCCTGGATCTTCTGGAAAGTGACATCGACCATGACCGGCGCGAGGCCCAGCGAGGGCTCGTCCAGCATCAGCAAACGCGGCTTCAGCATCAGACCGCGGCCGACGGCGAGCATCTGCTGTTCGCCGCCGCTCATCGTTCCGGCGAGTTGCTTGCGCCGCTCGGCCAGGACGGGGAAGATGCTGAAAACAAGTTCGAGCGTGCGGCTGCGCTCAGCCTTAGCACGCGGCACGTAGGCACCAATCTCCAGGTTTTCCTGCACCGTCATTTCCGGAAACACCTGGCGGCCCTCCGGCACATGGGCGATGCCGAGATCGGTGACCCTGTAAGGCGGCAGCGAACCGACGCTGGTTTCGGAAAACGTGATCGTCCCCGAGGTCAGCCGCACAAGTCCTGAGATGGCGCGCAAAATGGTGCTTTTGCCCGCGCCGTTGGCCCCCAAAAGGCCGACGGCTTCGCCTTCGCCGACGTCGATGCTGACATCGCTGATCGCGGGGACCGAGCCATAGCTGGCGCTCACTCCGGATAGGGTCAACACTACGTTTCTCCCGCCGTTGCGACGTGCACATAACCGGATCCCAGATAAGCGCGAACCACTTCCTGGTTCTTGACGATCTCCTTGGGGCCGCCCTCGGCAATCTTTTGTCCGTGATCGAGAACCACGATGTGACGCGCTACGGCCATGATGGCGCGCATCACGTGTTCCACGATGATGATGGTCAGTCCGCGCTTCGACAGTTTGCCCACCAGCGCGACGGCTTGATCGATCTCTGATGGATTAAGCCCCGCCATAACCTCATCGAGCAGCAGAAGCCGCGGCTCGGTCGCCAGCGCCCGCGCCATTTCGAGTCGCCGCTGGTCGATCGTGGTCAAATCGCGCGCCGGCGTGTGCGCCTTGGCCGACAGCCCGACAAATTCGATCGCCTCGTAGGCCTTCGCGCACGCGACCTCGGGCCTTTTGTCGCGCAGGAACGCGCCGGTCATCACATTCGCCAGCACCGTCATGCCGCCAAAAGGTCTGGCCACTTGAAATGTCCGCGCCAACCCATGCGCGCAAATATCATGCGGCCGCAAGCCGACAATCTCGCGGCCAAAGGCGGTGACCGAACCTTCGTCGGGCCGATGAAAACCGGTGATCAGGTGGAAGCTCGTCGTCTTGCCCGCGCCGTTCGGCCCGATCAGCGCGACGGTTTCGCCTTCGTTGATCGAAAAGCTCAGGTTCTGGACGGCGCGTAATCCGCCGAACCGTTTGCTGAGGTTGCGAACGACGAGCGCTTCAGCCATCGATCGCAGCCTCTCGCGCCGGCGGTGCGCGGACAATCCATTTATAGGCGTCGGTGAAAACGCCGAGCAGACCGGTCGGCCGCCACAGGATGACGGAGATCAAAATGAGGCTGTAGACGGTCAGCTGCACTCCGCCGAGGCCGCTGCCGAGCCAACTTTGCAACAGCGCCGATGTAACCTCAAGCAGGACCGTGCCGATGACCGGCCCCCACAACGTCCCTATTCCGCCGACGATCGAGACCAACGCTGCCTCGACGGAAATGTTGAAATTGAACGCGGTGTTCGGGTCGATGAAGTAGATATACTGGACATAGAAGGTGCCCGCCAACGCCGTCAGGAACGCGCTGATCATGTAGATATTGCGTTTGACTTGCGGCGCGTTCACGCCGACGGCTTCGGCCGCGTCTTCATCCTCGCCGATGGCGACCAGGTAAAATCCCATCCACGACCGCTCGATGCGATAGGTGATGGCGAGCCCAAGCGCCAGCATGGCCAGCGCGATGTAGTAGTACGGCGCCTTCGCCTCGAACTGCATCATCAGGGGCGTATTGCCGAGGTTCGGGATGGTCGTTCCCTCGGCGCCCCAGGCGAAATCACGAAATTTGAGGAACAGTAGCATCAGAACCTGCGCCGTGGCGATCGTGGCGATGGCGAAATACGGTCCGCGCAGGCGGAAGCACACGGCGCCGATCGGCAGGCTCGCCAGCATGGCGACGACCCCGCCGGCGAGCATGCCAATCCAAGGCGAGATGCCGAATTTGATTTGCATGATCGTCGAGGTATAGGCGCCCAATCCGAAATAGGCGGCGTGGCCGAGCGAAAGCTGCTTGGCATAGCCCCCCATCAGGTTCCAGGCCACGCCGATGAAGGCGAACAGCAGAATCCTGATGCAGATGTCGATGGCGAAGTGGCTGGTCACGACGAGAGGCAGCACGATAAGAACCCCTGCAAGCGCGGCGAGCCCGATGAACGCGGGACTACAGAGACGTTGCATCAGCGGGCACTCCCGCCGGCCACGCCGTTCGGCCGGAAAGCCAACGTCAACAGCAGCATCGCGAAGACGACGATCAAACCGGAATCGGCGCCGACGAATTGAATACCGAGCGACTCGGCGATGCCCATCATCAGGCTGGCAATGAGCGCGCCTTTGATATTGCCCAGCGTGCCCAGGACAACGGCAACAAAGGCCATTAGCACGAACACCTGGCCGGCCGTCGGCGACGCTGGATAGAACGGCATGAGCAGCGAGCCGGCGGCGCCGGCCAGCGCGAGGGACACTCCGGTCGCAACGCAGAAGACGCGATCGGGGTTGATGCCCATCAGCATCGCCACCTCGGGCTTTTGCGCGGCGGCGCGCATTGCCTTGCCCATATCAGTAGAGTGAAGGAACACCCTGAGAATGCCGCTCAGCACCATCGCCAGGATGAACGCGACGAGTTTCGCCACCGGCACGTAAAGCCCAGCGAAATGAAGGGCTAGGTCCGAGTAAGATGTATGCAGGGTCCGGTAATTGGCCGTGAACAGCAGCAACGCGACATTCATCAACAGCAAGGACAGCGCGAAGGTGAGGAAGATCTGCGGCATGTCGCCGAGCCCGAGAACCCTCCGGATCAGGAAATGCTGCAGCCCCACGCCGATCACAAACAGGACTGGCATGGAGATAGCCAGCGACAGCAAAGGATCTATTCCAAAGTAAGTCGCAAGAAAGTAGCTGATATACATGCCGATCATCACGAACTCGCCTTGGGCGAAGTTCACGATCTTGACGACGCCGAAGATCAGCGTCACGCCGATGCTGACAAGCGCATAAATCCCGCCGATGAGCAGGCCGTTGATGACGGCCTGGACCACTGTTTCAAGCATCGCCGGTTACGACGCTTAGGATTTCATCAGTGGCGCGCGCGCGTCAGCCTTGGGGAAGATGCTCGCCAGATCGGCATGCTGCCATTGTACCCCGACCGGATGGCCATAGACGTTCTTGCCGTCTGGGCCGAATTTGACTTTTCCGCCCGGCGCCATCGCCGCGTAACCAGAGGAGACGTCAAGCGCGGCGAGCGCATCACGCACCTTTTGCGGATCTGTCGATTGCGCTCGCTCGAGCGCGTCGGCGAGCATGAAGGTCTGCGCAACCAAGCCGCCGCCATACTCGAACAAAAATTCTCCATACCGCTTCTTGTATTCGGCGTTCACTTTCTGCGCATTGGCGTCAACGTCGTGATTCCAATGCGCCACGCCCTGTAGTCCTTCCGCGAGCGCGCCGACATTCTTGTAGAAGTCCGGAACGACGAAGCCGCCCGAGCCGCCGTTGATGCCGACCTTAAGGCCGATCTGCTTGACCGTGCGCACGATCAGGATGAGGTCGTTGAGATAGGACACGGCGAACAACATGTTCGCGCCGGAGGCCTTGACCTTGTTGAGAAGCGGACCAGCGTCGGCGAAGCCGGCAGAATACGGCTCGAACAGCACGATCTCCACGCCCTCGCCGGGCGCCTGCTCCTTGAGGCCATTGGACGTCGAGGTGCCGAAGGCCGTGTTCTCGAACACCACGGCCACCTTCGGCTTATCACTTACCAGTTTCGACATTTGCAGTTGCGCCTTAGCAAATTGCGAGGCGCGGGCAAACGGCGTGAACGTGTAGTGGCGACCCTTGTTGAGCATATCCGTGCTGGAACCGGTGATGATCGCGACCTTGGCCCTTTCGGCCACCTCGCTCGCAATTAGCGTCAGGGCGCTGGCGTAGCAGCCGTGAATCGCCGCCAACTTGTTGCCGCTGATCAACCGGTCGGTCTCCGTGCGCGTTACGGTGGTGTCGCTTTGCACGTCGGAGAGGATCAGGTTGAGCTTGGCGCCGCCGAGCGACTTGATGCCGCCGGCCTCATTGACCATCTCGACCGCGAGCTTGGCGGCATTGACGCAAGCGTGGCCGATCTGCGCGAAACTTCCGGTCACCGGGTAAAGACCGCCGATGTTGACCGGCTCTGCCGCCCAGCCTCTGAGCGGGATCGCGCCGAACGCGGTGGTCGCAATCGCGCCACCGGCGGTCTTGATCAGGAAGTCTCTGCGGCGTAGCGACTTTGTCGGCGTCTGACCTCGGCTCTTTTTCATCTTCGCCTCCCTGTGGCGTTAAAATGATCATTTTGTCCGGCGCGGTCCGTAACGAGAATCTTTGCCATCCTTGTTGTTTATTGATGCAATTCTAAAACTTGCTCCGCATCCGACTATGCGTCAAAAATTGTATACAACATTATATCTAAGATTGCAAACACTCAGGTTCTGTTTTATCAAGCGCGATGACCGCTCGCGGGACTGATGATGCTCCGTGAGACGCCGTCATAATTTCAGACCTCAAAGGCCTGAGTTTCAGAACGCCGAGGATTTGCGAGAGTAGCCATGGCCGCTAGCAGGAAACTTCGACACAAGTTGTCGACGCGAGCCGCGAGTGTTCCGGCTAAGCGGCAACTGCGCAAATTTCCGTCTAAGCGCCGCGCGCGGCGACCTGCTATCGCCGATGTTATCGCGACGCGTTTAGAGGAGGACATCGTGCTGGGTCGGCGTCACCCTCGTGAGCGGCTGATCGAGCAGGATCTCTGTGAACAATTCAATACGCATCGTGCCGACGTGAGGCTCGCTTTCTTCGAACTCGAAAAAAAGGGCATAATCCAACGAATTCCGAACCGTGGCGCGATTGTGCGCGACCTCACGCCGAATGAAGTGACGGAAATCTACGCGGTACGCGAAGAATTAGAGGTCATGGCCGTTCGAATTCTGCCATTCCCCGTGGGGCGCAGCGAAATGGATAAGCTCGATGATATCCAGCGCAGGCATAGCGCTGCGATCGACAACGGTGATTTGTTGACGGTATTTTATAGCAACCTTTATTTTCACCGGACCTTGTTTGCGTTGTGCGGCAATGCTTGCCTCATCGAGACAATCGAGCAGTTAGCCCAGAAAGTCTACGGCATTCGGTCCTATGCCAATGCCTTCCCGGATGCGCTCGATCGTGCTCAGCATGACCACGTCGACATTATCGCTGCATTGCAGAACTCGGATCGCGACGCACTGATCGCGCTCACACGGCGCCATTTGGAACCCTCGCCCGCAGCCTATATCCGTGCCTACGAACGTCGCTTTGGCGATGCCGGACGGGCGACAACCCCTTGTCCCGCGCCATGACACCTTAGTCCAAGGCCGCCAAACGACGGTTTGATGGCAAAACCCAACAATCGGCACCTGTCCCGCCGCAAGCAGACATTTCAGAGTACGCCATGACACATATCTTGATCACCGGCGCCGCCGGCAAAATCGGCAACGCATTGCGCCGGGGCCTACACGGCAGCTATTCGCTTATTCGCCTCGCCGATATAGCCCCGCTCGGCACCGCCGCGGCCGGCGAAGACCTTGCAACGACGGACATCCGAGATCTGGCCGCATTGGAACGAGCCATGGCGGGAATTGACTGCGTCGTGCACCTGGCCGGCGTGCCTGAGGAGGCCGCTTGGGAGACGGTGCTGCCGCTCAATATTGAGGGCTGCTACAATGTGTTTGAGGCAGCGCGGCGCTGCGGCGTCAAGCGCGTGATCTTTGCCAGCTCAAACCATGCGGTCGGATTTCATCGGCGTGAGCGCTTTATAGACAATACGGTCGATCCCAGGCCAGACTCACGGTATGGGGTGTCGAAAGTGTTCGGTGAGGCGATTGGTCGCCTCTATGCTGATAAGCACGGTATAAGTGTTGCATGTCTTCGCATTGGCACCTTCCGTACGCCTGATCGGCCGGTGGACGCACGGCAATTGCTCACCTGGATCAGTCACCGCGACATGGTGCAACTCGTGCGACGCTGCATCGACCACCCGAACTACCACTTTGTGACCGTCTACGGTGTTTCCAACAACTTACGCAGCCGCTGGGATAATACCAACGTAAAGTTTCTCGGCTATCGGCCCGAGGACGATTCTGAAATTTTTGCTGCTGAGATCTTGGCCCTAGGCGTGAAAGAAAACGAAATCGCGGCGCAGTTCCACGGCGCCCATTATTGTCCAATGGAATTCACCGGTGACACCTCGCAGGTCAATTGACTGCGATAGCAAACCCTTTGCTGACAGGAAATGACACCAAAAGCTGTTTATTGGATTAGGATGCGACAGACCCGGTCCAAAAAAGGAACCACAATGCCAATTAGCAAAGAAGATATTGCATTTCTGGAGTCCATAGACACGCCGACCGTTTGCAATGTGATCGAAATCGTCGTGCCTGAGCGGCGCGGCCATGGCTACACGACGCGGCACCTGCATTGCCCCTTCCCCGATCTTCCGCCCCGGGTTGGTTTCGCTAAAACCGTGACTATGCGTGCCAAGGACCCCGTGCCGCTCGGCAATCAGAGTTATATGCAAAAGCGCCACGATTATCTTGATTACGTTGCCTCACAGCCCAACCCGAGTTGGATGGTAATTCAGGATCTCGACGATCCCGCGGGCTACGGTGCCTTTTGGGGCGAGGTTCAGTCAAACGTGCACAAAGCGCTTGGCTGCCACGGCGTCGTGACCAATGGCTGCGTCCGCGATATTCCGATGATCGCTGCCGGGTTTCAGATGCTTGCTGGCTCGGTTGCACCTTCACACGCCTTCGTCCATGTCGTTGATTTCGGCGGTCAAGTTACGGTGCATGGCATGGCGGTCCAAAATGGCGACCTGATCCACGCCGATCGTCACGGCGCGGTCGTGGTGCCGACGGACAAGATTTCTGCGATGCGCGGCGCGCTTGCCTTGCTGGCAACGAACGAAGCGCGCATCATCGCGGCCGCGCGTGCGCCGGGCACAACCGTAGGGACCATCAAGGCCGCCATGAGCGGATGAACCGCGTCCCACGAGGTTCCGTAACCTGCCATTCTGCGAATGATCGCGGGGACGACTTCAAGTCGCCTTGTTGCGCCGGTCGATGACGCGCACGGCCTTTCCCTGCGATCGCGGCACTTCACCTTCCCCCTTGGTCACGCCCCTGCCGAAAAAGAGCATTGCGACGGCGGCCGCGCACAAAATAATTCCGCCTGTGAAATTCATTTCATAACCTCCCATCCACTGGCACGATAGTATCAGAACGTTTCTTACGTCGCTATCGGCGGGTTCGGTCATGAAGAAGGTGACGTCATCGCCATCGGCCTGGTGTTCTTGTTTCTTTTGGCCGCCGTTGCTGTCGGTATCGCTATAGGAAAATGGCTATGAATTGCGGGCCGGCTCTCCCTACCATTGATGGCAACGTCCTGGCGCGCTGTCTCGGGGGGTCGCCTAAAGCAATTTACGACTTGCGAAGGCCGACATCATCAAGCGCGTGCAGGCGTCTACTCGCTTAAATGCGAAAGCTGTTGAACGATTAACAAGCTGATTGGCCATCGAATTATTGTCACAATGGCACTATATTGCGAGGTGAGCGACGCAACACTGTAGAATGCGATCAAGTTAGTTTGAGCGGAAGTCATCTAATCAATGAAAATTAGAGTAGAAATTATACGTACAATTATTTGGTCGACATTGTTTGCCGCTTTTGTGGTGCCTGTATCGCATGCTCAAACACCTAATGATGTAGCCTATCTCTGCACGAGCGAAATGGCTGTCGGTTTCGAATACAATAAATCACTCAAGAAGTGGGAGGCGGTTACCCTTGGTTCGGAGGGCTTGTTCAGTAAGTTCATATTGCGATTGAAGCACTTGAAAGATCGGGTCCAAAGAGATCCATCAGGTGAAAATGAAGACGTTACAGACTATGTAGTGACGATAACTGAAACGGGGACCAATGCTGCGGTCCCCTGCACATTCGGTGGTACGGGAATCGGTTCTAAAATAATCATTGTCGGCAATAATGGTAACGTTGTTTGTACAGCTAAGCGCCATAGGTTTACATTCAACGTAGAGAGTAATCGATTTATATCAGTGTTTCTCTACGGCTACGTCGACGGCGAAGATGACAATCGAAATATGCCGATGATGTTTGGCGGCACTTGCGAAAAACAAATTGATTAGAAAAGTGAATAGCGGATCGACCAATTTCTCAGCCGAAACTGTTCAATACAGGCCTGGTTTTATGAGCCGTTGAATGTTCGGCGTGCGCCGCGTCCCAGCAGCCTGTTGGAACTTTGGGGGGGGGTGTCCGATTTGGCAGGCAATCGCGAGCTGTGTGTAAAGGCACCACACCGTCTAATTGTTCCGTCATACGCCAAAGATACTCAGCCGCTCTTGGGGCGGGGACTGAGCAAAACTTTCACATAAGGTCTCGAAGGGCCGGCGCGCGCACGACCCCAATGCCGGAGCGAGCAAGAGTTTTGCGAGTGTCGCCGACGATCATTCCCAGTTTTAACAGCCCTTAGAAGTGGCTCCAGAACCATTCTCGATACGCCGCACGAGATTGTCATAGCCGAAAGGCATTCCGTCCAAAGCCGAGATGGCAGCGGCGCGATAGACAAAACTCTTCGAACATATGCGTTATCAGCCCAATTCCACCCAATAGACCGGGCACTTGGGAGCCAAATCCATTTTCATTTATGAATGCTTTGGGAACAGCGGGGACTCTGGCGCGGCGCTGAATATATTTCAGCCAATAGGTGTAGCGCTCTTTAGCTACATTATCTTTTGTACACAATCGAACGATTAGCACACGGGGCAGTTGCCCCTCCACGGGGCGTTGTTCTACCTCGAATTTAGAGCCAAGGACCGAAGTTATAGCAGCCTCGCCCTAAAGCGCGCGAGGCAAAGGACTTTACCCGCGTGTGTTTGTCCTGAGGGAGGACCAAATGGAAAGCGCCAAATCTGACACAGTCATCGCCGTCTTCGCTGACCACAATGCTGCGGAAACAGCCGTGAAGAAGCTAACGGCGGCCGGCTTCGAGATGAAGAATCTCAGCGTCGTCGGTAAAGGATATCAAACTGACGAAAAGGTCGTGGGCTTCTACAACATGGGCGACCGAATCAAGTTTTGGGGCAAGCGCGGCGCATTCTGGGGTGGTTTCTGGGGCTTATTCTTGGGCGGTCTGTTCATGACCATTCCCATCGTGGGGCATGTGGTCGTGCTTGGATATTTGGCCACCATCCTGATCGCCGGCATCGAAAACGCGGTCCTAGTTGGTGGGCTAAGCGCACTTGGTGCAGCGCTCTATAGCATCGGCATCCCGAAGGACAGCGTGATCCAATACGAGACCGCCTTGAAAGCCGATAGCTTTCTGGTGATGGCGCACGGCACGGCAGAGGAAATGGCTCGCGCGAAGACG
>PMAF01000132.1:0-161 GCA_003152455.1 Hyphomicrobiales bacterium | reverse complement strand
CCATCCGATTAGCCGCTGCCAGCGACCCGAGCGGCGCTAGAGACACGTACACTCAGAAGGCGCGGGCCGAAATGCGCGAATGGCAACGCAAGCTGATTTACTTCAACGAAAAAGTGGAGGCTAAGGGGAAAGAGGCAAGCACCGCAGCCGAGAAAGATCTG
>PMAF01000066.1 GCA_003152455.1 Hyphomicrobiales bacterium | reverse complement strand
TGGGGGTGTTGGTGGGGGTTGGGTGGTGGCTGTCTCTTACGCCGCTGGCGCACATTGATCGGTAGTGAATGCGCGCCCGCTTTTCTGCGTCGTATGTTGTTGGAGTAGACAGAAACCGACATTTTATCGGGCGGGACACCGTATCTATACAGCCACCGGCCTTGCCGGCGCTCTTTGGATTTCACGCATATCCCCATGGTGTACTCTGGCCACCTGACCATTGTCCCAAGCGATTGTGACTGCATCCCAGCTCGTTTCAGTGATACTGCCGCGATCAGCAGCATCGCCTCGCCAATAAACGTGGTCGCCCTTCTTGAGATCTTTTGATTCGGCGGCAGTCATCGATCTAAGCTTATTTTGTCTTCACATCGTCTGGTGAGATTGTAATATCGACTATGCGATCGGCTTTGCGGTGCGCAGATTTTTCTTCTCGCTTTCGCTGCTTTTCGTCCTTCCGTGCCTGCGCTGCACGGTTGCGATCAGCGCGTTGCATGCCGTATTTCGGCTTGAATGCCATGGAGTTTTCCTTTCGGCACCGAACACTTTGCAAGTTAGCTGGCTGTGCGGGTCGCGAGCCTGCTCTCGTACCAAACGGTCGTCTCTACCAGAGAGCGCCGCGCTCGTTATAGTACCTATTGAAATTCACGTCACGAGAGGGTCGTGGAGTTCAATCAATCAGTATTTCTCGGCTGCGGAAGCCCCAGTGCTGATCAATCTGCATTCTCGACGAAACCCCGGCAATCTCGAATGCTGGGGGGTTGGTGGTGGTTGGGTGGTGGGGGGAGGATGGATCGTAGTGGATGACGACAGTTCAGTCGAATGTCCGTTTCTCTAATCGGAAGTGATGTGAACATGGCAGAAGCGATGCGCTTGATCCAATTCGGACATTGGGCCTGATCAGCGTTTGAAGCCTTTTGTGGTTTGACATTTCTCAATTGCCGCTCGATCGCGAAGCTCTAGGCTTTAATGACAAGGCGTGTTTTCTGCGGGGGCACATGCGGTGGCGCAAGTTCATCTCGCTTCTCGGCGGCTCGCAGTAAGCGCAACAGCCGGCGATGCCGTGCGATAGCCAAAATCCGCCAAGAGATGCATCGGGAAAAATGCTTATCGAACATCTACGGGAGGAACGGCATGATGCTCAAAGAATTGAACGGCAAAAGCCCAGTACACCAAACTGATCAGGAAATACTCGGATATAGCCGCTACGTTGTGCTTGTGGCGGCGTTCTTCGCCATGTTCATCATCAGTCCCTTCGAATATGCGTGGAGTTCCATGTCCGGTCATATCGGCGCGATCTACGGATGGTCGCATGAGCAGGTCGCCCTGATGTTCACACTGTTCATTATTTTCCAGTCCGTCGGCATGCTCCCCGGTGGCATGTTGCGCGACAAATTTGGCCCGCAATGGACCACGGCCATCAGCGGGCTGTTCGCCGGACTGGGCATCCTCGCCATAGCGCTTGGGCCGTCCTATCCGTTGGTCCTCGTCCTCTGGTGCATCGGCAGCTTTTTCACCGGATTCATCTACAACAACGCCATCAGCACCGGGAATAAATGGTTCTGCGACCATCGCGGACTTATGACCGGTCTGATCGCGGGAGCGTTCTCGTGGGGCTCGCTGCCTTTCATATTCCCAATACGTGCCATATCGAACACGGCACCGCCCGAAGTGTTCTTCCACGTCGTCTACATCATGGCGGCCATCGTCGGCGGCGTGTCGATTATCGCCGCCCTGTTGATGAAGGATCCCCCGTCTGGCTGGAAGCCCGCAGGCTGGACGCCCAGGACCAAGGCAACCACGCGACCGTCAGACCATAACTACTCGGTCTGGGAAGCCATAAAGACGTGGCAGATGTGGCTCCTGATCATTTCTTTCATCCTGGTTTCGAGCGCTGGCCTTGCGGGCATGAGCAAGATCGTAGACTATTCCAATAGCTTCAAATTCGCCGCGACTGCTGCGACCGCGGCCGCTGGCGGCATCGCCATTGCCAATGGCTTCGGCAAGCTCACCCTCGGCGCGCTATCGGAAAGGTTCGGCTGCGAGAACATGATGATCATCAGCTACACCGTGTGTGGCCTGTTCCTCTTTCTGACGATCTTCGCCGGGATGACACACGGCGAGCTGCTGTTCGTGTGCTCGGCGATCCTCGCGATCTTCTTCTGGGCCTCGCTCTTTTCGCTGTTCCCGATCATCATCGGGCACTATTTCGGCGAAGCGTCCGCGGGCGGCAACTATGGCGTTCTCTATGCGATCGCCAAGGGCTCCGGCGGCCTGTACGGCGGCATCCTGTCGACGCTGCTCATAACTCAGCATGGCTTTTCCTTTGCCATCGCCATTGCCGGGGTCATGGCGATCGTCGCCGGCCTAATTCTCATTCCATTGAAGTTCAGGCCGCCCGTTTGGAAGAACGCGTCGAGCACGCGAGCAAGCGACCCGTCGGCGATAGTTCGTGCGTAAGCGATCCTTTGTATTTGCGATAATCGAACGACAGGATTTTCAGGCGATCGGGCGTCGTCTTGCAGTTGAAAAAGAAGGTCGCAGCCGCGAATTGTGCGGCGACGATCATTGGAAANNGGCAATCTCGAATGTTGGGGGTTGGACGGGGTCGGGGGGTCGCAGTGGATGCTTTATGGTCGCGGAATTATTTTGGGGTGAATGCGGAGATCGCGGTTAGAGGATGTCACGACAGGCGCATCAACAGGCCGGACACATGACCGCACCCGACCAATGCTGCAGCAACGTCAAAAAGTTCTTGCCAAGGCGCCGTCCGCACATGGCACATAGCGTCAGTTTTTGTTGTGCAGCGGCATGTCCGTTTTCAGGGGAAACCCGGAAGACATGTGCTCCGGGCGAGTATTTCGCATTTTGACCCCAAGCGGAAATCGCGCCAGATCATTCGATGGCATGACTGTCACGAAAGACTGTGGCTCCGCAAACAGTGTGCAAGATTGTACAATCATATTCCAGCTCAGATCCATGCGCCGACAGGAGGTCGCAATGAGTAAATCAATCGCGGCATTGATCGCGGGACCCAGAGCGTCGGTTTACCACCGCCAATTATCGCATTGCGAAAGATTCATTCGATCGCCTGGTCAGCGCGAGCAAGATCGAAGCTGGCACCGTGGGGACAACAACGCTCACTTGCTGCCGGCGCCCGTCAAATCCGCGATCCGATCGCTGAACCAGGACAGTGCTTCGCTCAGGGTTTTGTTGTCCGGCGCCAACTTGGTCAGGCTATCTAAAATCGTTTTTCCTTGTCGGAGCGCAGCGAGTGCATCGTCGCGGTCCTTGCTTTGGCCATAGACGATGGCAAGCTTGCCGAGGCTCTTCACGACGTCGAACTGCGCTCCCACGTTGTTAGGATCGGCCGTGGCCACGCTCTGCCGGATGGTGAGGCTTTGGCGGTGGGAAGCGATGGCGTCCTGCAGGCTGCCTTGAGCCGACTGTGCATCGCCGAGCTTGTCGTAGGATACCGCCAGTAGCCCCTTCGCATCGTGGCCTTTCGGGAAAGCATTGCTTAAGGCTTCAGCGCTAGCGAGTGCCGCGCGGAACGATTCGAGCGCGCCTTGCGGATCGCCTTGCTTGAGCAACACGTCACCCACGCTTTGATTGGAGACCACAAGATCGTGCAGCCAATTGCCATTCGCCGGATTGGCTTTGAGCAAGCTCGCAATGACATTAAGGCCGGCGCGATACGACGTAAGCGCGTCCGGCAGATTGCCTTGTGCCTCCTCGATCTGACCCGCCATGCCGTAGCTGAACCTCGGGCCATGCCGAGCGACCTGAACGGTCACACGGCGCGCCAACGTTGATCGTCGAACTTGCGTTTCATTTT
>PMAF01000141.1 GCA_003152455.1 Hyphomicrobiales bacterium | reverse complement strand
ACCATCCCATTAAGCGACATTTCCAAGAACTGCTCCACGTTTAATCAGTATGATATAAGAGCCGCAATTTCTGCGTTATCGTTAGGCGAGGAACCTAATCGTGATCGGACAAATCTGGGCACAGGGGGCAGGGATGAAAAAGATTGCGTTGGTCGTGGTAGCGGCGACGGTTCTCGTGTCATCGCCGGCGGCTCGTGCGGCAGAGGGTATCATCACCTATAAGTCGCTGGCCCCCGACGTCGCCTTTGATTTGGCACGGGCTGCATTAATGCAGTGCCGCAAGGATGGCTTTCAGGTCGCGGTGGCAGTGATCGATCGCTTTGGCGCGCCATTGGTGGTTTTGCGCGATCGTTTTGCCGGATTGGACGCGCAGGAAGTTGCGACCGGCAAAGCATGGACTGCGGCAAATTTTGGCCGCAACACAAGTGATCTAATCGCCGCGCTTAAGTCTGGGGAGCTAAGCTCGGCCATAGCAACATTGCCGAAGGTAAGGATGATGAGAGGTGGTCTCGTGATAGAGGCTGGCGGTTCTATGCTGGGTGCTGTCGGCGTAGCGGGAGCGCCCGGTGGTGAAAAGGACGAAGCCTGCGCCAAGGCCGGACTTGGCGCAGTGCAGGATAAACTCGACTTTTGATCGAGGCGGCGATCGGCAAGCGAAGCGCAAGCGATGGCACTGCGTTTCGTTTGACAGCCTTATTCATATTCGAACCGAGCGCGTGCAATGAACTCAGCCGCCAAATGGTCGCTTTCGGACCATAGCGGACAAACAAGGGTTTCGGCCTTGGTCGGCAATGACGTGAATGACCCATCAGCGACATTCGACACTAGAGACACCGTGTCCACGGCCCTGTAGCATCCGTGCATAGTCAAGCGCATTGCTTGCCTGAGAGCTGCCCACAAAACGGCGATCTACCGAAATCGCCGCTTATAAAATTGGCAGTCCGTTGCCATCGGTAGGCATCATGGCCAGACTAAAATCTTCGACATTTAACACCGCTCACGTCACACACCGACGTGTTTAGTTGCGGAATAATCAAACAAAGATCAGGGAGAAACACAGTGAAAAACATGATACACAGTGGCTTTGGCAATGCTCGCTGGTGCCGCCATCGGCGGTGCGGCCATCCAGGGGCTTCATGCGCAGTCCACGCCAAAGGCTTATGTCGTTCAGGAAATTGAGGTCATCAACCAAGAAGCACAAAATGCATATCTCCGAAAGGTGGGGGAGGTGATTAAGTCGACTGGCGGAACGTATTTGGCGCGAGGTGGGAAAATTCTTGCGCTCGAAGGAGGCGATGCGCCGAAGCGTGCGATCATAATTGTTTATGATAGCCTCGCAAAGGCGCAAGCTTCACGAAGCTCGCTGGCTTGGACTGCACTTAGTGAAGACCGCAAAAAGGCGATTAAAGCTAAATCATGGGTAATCGAGGGGGTGCCAAATTAGCCTCAGAAAGATATGCGTGCGCTGCTTACGGGGCGTCGCGAAAGCCTTTTCGCAAACAATTCAGGGAAACGCCATGAAACTTGAACGTCGCCGATTTCTCCATCTTGCAGCGGGTGCTGCCGCACTCCCGGTAATGTCGCGTATGGCAAGTGCGGAAGCCTATCCTTCGCGGTCTATCGTAATGGTTGCCCCGCTCGGCGTCGGCGGTTCGACTGATGTGATTGCGCGCATTGTTGCCCAAGGAATGGGCCAGGTGCTTGGCCAAACAATCGTGGTCGAAAACACGACAGGTGCTGGTGGCACCGTCGGGGAAGGCCGCATCGCCCGCGCCGCGCCGGATGGCTACACGATTGGCATTGGCCAATGGGGCACTAACGTCGCAAACGGAGCCATCTACCCGCTAAGCTACGACCTGGTGAAGGACTTTGAGCCGGTGGGTTTGATTGCCACGCAGCCGTTCCTCATCGCCGCGCGCAAAGCAACGCCGGCCAACAACTTAAAAGAACTGATCGCGTGGCTGCGCGCTAATGGCGATAAAACGAACGTAGGCCATTCAGGCGTAGGTTCGCCGTCCCACGTCGCTGGCCTCTTGTTTGAAAAGGCCATCGGCACGAATTTCACCATGGTCCCGTATCGCGGGGCTGGGGAGGCGGCCCAGGCCCTAATCGCCGGACAGATTGATCTGCTGCTTGTCACTCCGGCGGTTGCCCTTGGGCAGCTGCGCGCGGGCTCTATCAAGGTTTATGCAGTCACCGCCCCGCGTCGCCTGGCGGAGGCACCAGATGTGCCCACCACCGACGAAGCGGGGTTGCCCGGCTTCTACTTCTCTTTCTGGCACGCAATCTGGGTACCAAAGGGCACGCCCAAGGACATCGTCGTTAAGCTCAACGACGCGCTGGTGAAGGCATTAGCTAGCCCGGCGACGCGCGAGAAGCTCATAAGCCTCTCGCAGACGATATTCCCGATCGAACAGCAGACGCCGGAGGCACTTCGTATCTTCCAGCAATCTGAGATCGATAAGTGGTGGCCCATTATAAAGGCCGCCAATATTAAAGCGGAATAGGTTTGCCCTCTTGTTCGCCAGTCAAGGACTAACGCTTGTCGGGCGGACGCCTACCGTGCTTGCATGGTCGAGCGCATTGTTTGCCTAAGAGCTGCCCACAAAACGGCGATCTACCGAAATCGCCGCTTATAAAATTGGCAGTCCGTTGCCATCGGTAGGCATCATGGCCAGACTAAAATCTTCGACATTTAACACTGCTCACGTCACACACCGACGTGTTTAGTTGCGGAATAATCAAACAAAGATCAGGGAGAAACACAGTGAAAACACGATACACTGTGGCTTTGGCAATGCTCGCTGGCGCTGCCATCGGCGGATCAGTCATCCAAGGGCTCCACGCCCAGGCCACGCCGCCGACTTATTTTGTCGCTGACATCAGCGCCGTCACAGACCCTGAAGCAGTCAAGGCCACGTTCAAAGACAACACCATGACGACGACTGGAAGCAAGGTCCAGACCCCGGAGGTCGCGTTTGTCCGCTACTGGACGATACTGTTGAAAAAAGATTTTGAAGGGGACCCCTTCATTTTGCTTTCTTCCACACGTTCACAGTCTGAAATGAAAGAGGTCGCCAACGAGGCGATATTCAAGTACCGTTACGGCAAATTTGGTATAACATCGCCTATCAACTCGACCGCGAAGGCGTAGCGATTTCGCGAATTGCAAGTGGCTACTGCGTAAATGCCACAATCCAATGCTACACTGGACCAGCTCGGGATATTGGCGGCGGTTGGGCTGTTGAGGCCGCAATACGCAGCGGTTGGACGGTCGGCGGCGGTGTCGAGATTCCCATGACGCCCGTGGTTACCGCAAAATTTGAATATCTCTACGTTGATTTTGGAAAGTTAAGCTTCACTAATAACGGGGCTATTAGCGACGAATTTTCATTCAGCCAGCATATCTTGCGGAGTGGGTTGAATTTCAAGTTTTAATCGCAATGATGTTCATTCGTTGGCGCGGTGACAAACTGGCGGCAATGCCGTGCATCGGTCGCGAGCAGCACGAGTTGGCATAACATTGGTTCGAGGCCTATTGGGCATTTGATGAACACCCAACCTGCCGGTCGTGTAAACCACGAAAGTCGGGGTGATTATAAACCTCAAGACCTTCAAGGCGCTCGACATTACCGTTCCGCCGTCGCTACTCAGCCGCGCTGATTAGGCGATGAAATAATGATTTTTTTGCTGCGCTGCATGAGTCCGGTTCTGGCACTTTGCGTCATTCGCCGCGACGCATCATTTTTGGTCGCTCTTGGAGTAACAGCAGACAAAGGTCGGCCCGGAAGCTGAACGGGTACGCAGCGATTGACCCGGACCTGCCATCTGGTCTGAGCGCACTGTTAGTCTAGCCGCCAAGTTTAGGAAGCGTTCCGCCAGAAACCAAGATGTATACACTAAGAAACAGCACCCCGAGGAACAGGAGAAATGAGAATCGCGATTTGCGCCGTCTCGGAATCCTTACTTCGATCCTATGTCCGTTCGGGGTCTTAATAACGGTCATCATTTTA
>PMAF01000116.1 GCA_003152455.1 Hyphomicrobiales bacterium | reverse complement strand
CGACTTGAAGAGCGAAGCCAGGACGCCGAGAATCAGCTTGAACAGGTCCTTCATCAGGCCGCGAACTTACCCCGTCTGTTCTCTGCGTCTATGCTGAATCTAATATTCGGTACACACAGGGTGAAAATCCGGTGTCGTGCCGCTCGTAGTACACTTTCTTGGTCCATTCTTTGCCGTCGAAACCACGAAGTTGACCTGCGCAATTGACTCTCGCCCGGTGCATCGCAATTGTCCAAATCTATTTCGCCGCTAGATGTAAAGCCGCTTCGTGCCCTGCAATTCTGCCGAACACAAAAGCGCGCAGCACCGAGACGGCGTTCGGCGCGGTGGCATAGAAATGCCCGGTGATCTCACCGGCGGCGAACAGGCCGGGGATGGCAAAGCCCTCGCGTAGCACACGGGCGCGGGCGTCGGTCGCCAGCCCGCCGAAGGTGTAGGCCACAGCGCCGACCAGCGGATAGGCGATGAATGGGGGCATTTTGATAGCGCGCGCCCAGTTCGATTTCGGCGGCTGCAGCGTTTTCGCGGCGGCGAGTCCGTCTTTGAGCGTTGCATCAAACGTCTTCGGATCGCCCACACAGGCGGCGTTGTAGGTAGCGACGGTGGCGGTAAGACCGTCAGCATCGACACCGATCAGCTCTGCCAACTCGACCAGCGTGTCGGCCTGCACCGGCGCCACTTCGGAGCGGATGGCGCGCTGATAGTCGGTGATGTCGAGCAGGCGGCTGTCGAGAATGGAGTAGGCGATCGAGCCCGGCGTCTTGAAATGGATATTGCGCGCGAGCCATTCCCACGTTTCGTGCATCAGCCCGCCGCCTTCATCGAAAAAGCGGCGGCCGTTCCGGTCGACGACGATGCCATAGGGATAGACCAGGACCACCGGCGCCGAATTCTTCGAGCGCGCATCGACCGGTTCGCAGTGCATGCCGTTCCAGTCGCCGGATTTGTCGGCGCCGAGCCGCAGCGCCATATCGATGCCGTCGCCGGTGTTGAAGCGCGTGCCTGGCGAGATCAGCCGCATCGTCTCACTGCCGTCGCCCAGATGTGTCCGCATCATCGGGGCATTGCCCTGGAAACCGCCGCAGGCCAGCACGATGGCGTCAGCCGGCAAGGTCTCGCGCCTACCGGCCTGCTCGACAACGAGGCCAGCAATGCGATCGTCCTTCGTGATAATCTCGCGCGCGCTGCAGCCGTAGCGGAACGTGACGCCTGCCTTGATGGATGCTTGCGTCAGCGCCTTGATCAGATTCGCGCCGCCGCCGACCGGCTGGATGCGCGGTGGGCCTTTCGACAAATAATATGGCGGCTGAATGAATTCGATGCCGTATGATTGCAGCCACTTGGCGGTCGCGGGTGCGTCGGCCGCCAGCCGCGCGAAATAGCTTTCCTCACCGCGCCCTTGCGTGGCCGCCAGCATGTCCTGCACGAATGTCGGCTCGACGCGGTCGGGGCCGGCCATGCGCATATTGGATGGCGACCAGCGCGTATTGCCGCCGGCGTCTTCGGGCGCGGCTTTCTCCACTAGCGTGACCGCGACCGGTCGGCCGCTCCCGCGTGCCGTCTCGGCGGCGGTCAGCGCCGCGGCAAGACCGGCCGCGCCGTGGCCGACTACGACGAGGTTTCCCGATTTCGTCGCCGTCACACCCATAGAATCTGTTTGCGATATTCCAGGTCGGTGAGCAATGCCGCCGCCGGGCCTTCATGGAATATTGCGCCGCGTTCGAGCGCGAAGACGCGGTCGGCGAGCGCCAGCACCAGGTCCAGATTGTGCTCGACGATCAGGACGGAAGCCTGCCCGCGCAGCCGGTCGAAGACCTTGAACAGGTCGAGCACGATATTGGGCGCTAGTCCCTCGAACGGCTCGTCGAGCAGCAGCAATTTGACGTTGCCGGACAGCGCGCGGGCGACCGCCAGCATTTGCTGTTCGCCGCCCGACAGATAGTCCGCCGCGACATGGGCGCGTTCCGCCAGTCGCGGGAAAAACTGGAAGATCTCTTCCTGGCTCCAGACGATGGCGTCTTTGCCGTTGGTTTCCCGTGCCAGGCGGCCGAGCGCTAGATTTTCCGTCACCGTCATGCCGGCGAACAGCTGGCGGCCTTGCGGCACATAGCCCATGCCGAGCCGCGCGATTTCCGGCGCCGGCATCCCGGCAATATTGTGCCCCTCGTATTCGATTGTGCCGGAGGCCGGCGTCACCAATCCCATCAAGGTCTTCAGAAGCGTTGACTTGCCGGCGCCGTTGCGGCCGACCAGCGCGACAATCTCGCCCTCGCGCACGTCGAGCGTCGCGCCGTTGAGAATATGGCTCTTGCCGTAAAAGGAATTGACGCCTTCGAAACGCAGAATCTGCTTTGACTTGACCTCCGCCGCGCCGGCCCGGCTGTCCACCACCTCCGCCGTGCCGGTGCCGGTGTAGATTTCCTGCACGCGCTTGTCGTTGCGAACCTCGTCAGGTGTGCCAGTCATCAGCACTTCGCCCTGATTCATGACCGTGACGAGATGGGAGAAGCCGAGCACGCGGTCGATGTCGTGCTCGACGATCAGCACCGGTATCTTGATGGCGACGTTGGTGACCAGGTTCGATACGCGTTCGCGTTCGGCGGCGGCGAGGCCGGCGAGCGGCTCGTCCAGCAACAGCACCTGCGGCTTGCAGCCGAGCGCGATACCGAGGTCGACCAGCCGCTGGCCGCCGTAGGACATCTCGCCGGCTTCCATCCCCTCGATGCCTTCGAGTCCGAGATAACGGATCAACTCGGCGGTTTCCGCGTGCACGTCTGCGTAGCTGTCGATATCGTTCCAGGCGTTGAAGCGGGCCGGATGATGCGCCTGCAGCGACAGGCGCAAATTCTCGTAAATCGACAGGCCGCGGAAAAGATTGGTGATCTGGAACGAGCGCGCGAGCCCCTTGTTGCAGATCTGGAACGGCGTCAGGCCTTGGATTTCACGGTCATAGAGACGCACGCTGCCGCTGTTCGGCTCGTACAGTCCGGAAACGAGATTGAACACGGTCGTCTTGCCGGCGCCGTTCGGGCCGATCAGAGCGTGGATTTCGCCGGCGCTGACGGTGAGGCTCGCGTCGATGACGGCGCGGATGCCTTCGAAATGTTTCGACACGGTGTCGACGGTGAGCACCGTGCCTTGCGTTCCTTGCGGGCGCAGGAAGCCCGGCAGTTCCAGGCCGTCGTAGATTTTGCCCTTGCTCATGGCCGCGGCTTCTTCCGGCGCCGGACGCCAGCGCCGCTGCAACTGCGCCCAGATGCCGACCAGGCCGCTCGGTGAGAAAATCACGAAGCCGACGAAGATCAGGCCGAACCAAAGCAGCCAATCGGCGCTCCAGATCGAAAATAGCTCGCGGAACAGGATGAAGAACAGTGCGCCGAAAGCCGGGCCCAGCAGATTGCGCATGCCGCCGATCACGACCATGGCCAGCAATTCGCCGGAGAAGGGGACCGAGACGCCTTCCGCCGAGACGAGATAAGTGAGGAAGCCGAGCAGCGCGCCGGCCATGCCGGTGACGACCGCCGACAGCACGAAAACGACGAGCTTGTAGCGCTCGACCGGATAGCCTTGGAACGTGGCGCGCAATTGGTTCTCGCGGATAGCCACCACGACGTGTCCGAACGGCGAGCGCAACACACGCAGCAGGACGTAAAGCACGGCGAGCCCAATCACGGCGACCAAGGTGTAATAGGCGAGCGTATTGTCGAGGCTGATCGGCCCGATCGCGCCACGTTTGAGATCGCCCAGTCCGTTCTCGCCGCCGGTCACGTCGGTCCAGCGGAAGGAGATGGTGTAGGTGAGGGCGGCGAGCGCCAGCGTCAGCAGGGAGAAGTAAACGCCGCGCCGGCGCAGGATGAGAATGCCGGCAACCGTCGACAACGCGGCGACGAAAGCCATGGACAACAGAATAGGCAGCCAGATCTCGCCGCCGAACCAGGTTCTTTGGATGATCGCGGCGGCATAGGCGCCGATGCCGAACCAGGCGCCATGGCCGAACGACACCAAGCCGGAATAGCCGACGCACAGGTTCAATCCCATGGCGGCGATGGCCAGGATGACCACGGTCGAAGCGGTGTCGGTGGTCAGTCCGACCACGCGCATGGCCAGCGGCAGCACGATGAGGCCGATCGCCGCGATCAACAGCGGCCGATACTTCGACATCGCGCCGGTGGTCATGTTTCGAACTTTTCGATGCGCTCGCCGAGCAGGCCGCGCGGGCGGAACATCAGCACCAGGAACATCAGCACGTACATCGAGGCTTCACCGGCCGCCGGCACGAAATTGATGGTGATGCCGCGCACCACGCCGACCAGAAGCGCCGACAACACCACGCCCCAGAAGCTGCCGAGCCCGCCGATCACCACCACGACGAAGGCGACGGTGAGGACTTCCGCGCCCATCGCCGGATGCACGATGGTGATCGGGGCAAACAGTGCGCCGCCCAGCGCGGCCATGCCGACGCCGAGCATGACGATCGCGGTCATATAGGGCTGCAGCCGGATGCCGAGCGCGGCGACCATGTCGGGCTTCTGGATACCGGCGCGGATGACGCGGCCGAACGAGGCCTTGTGCAGCAGCAGCCAGATGCTGACCAGCACGACGACGACCACGGCGAGCAGCAACAGCCGGTAACGCGAAAAAATGAAGTCGCCGAGGAAGACCGAGCCCTTGAAAACGGCCGGCATGTTCACCGATATCGGCGAGGCGCCCCAGATCATGCGGATCAATTGTTCGGCGATCATCGCCAGCCCGAACGTCACCAGCAGGCTGAGGATCGGATCGGCCGCGTAGAACCGGCGCAACAAAAAGCGCTCGAACAGGATGCCGAGCATCGCCACCGCGACCGGCGAGAGGACGATGGCCGGACCGAAGCCGAGATATTTGGTGATCTCAAGCGAGATATAGGCGCCGATCGCGTAGAAGGCGCCATGCGCCAGGTTGATGACACCGCCGACGCTGAAAATCAGCGACAGGCCCAGCGCAATGAGCAGGTAATAGCCCCCGAGCACGAGGCCGTTCACCACCTGCTCCAGCAAGAACTCCAGCTGCATTCTGGATTCCGGACAAAGAGAGACGCGTTGGCGACGGCAGTTCCATCGCCAACGCGCGGTTACTCAGTTCGCAGCGGCGCCGATCACATGACGCAAGTATTGTGTTCCTTGGTCACGGAAAGCACCTCAAGCGGCTCGTTCGGTCCGGGAACGGCCTTGCCCAGCTCCAGGAAGTCCCATTTGTCCTTGGCCATGCCCTTCTTCCTGACCGTGAACGGATAGGCCTCCTGGATCAGTTGATGATCCCAGGACCGGAAGTAGCCCTTGCGGCCCTTGAGGATGTCAAACTGCGTCTCCTTCTCGAGGTAGGCGATGAATTTATCGGTGTCGGTCGATTTCGTCTCGCGCATGGCCTGCGCCATAATGTAGAGCGCGACGTATTCGATCCAGGCATGATTTTCCGGCGGCTTGCCGTATTTCTTGATGAAGTTGGCGACAAAGGTCTTCGACGAGGGCACGTCAAGCGTGTGGTACCAGACCGTCGGCCAGGTTCCGCTCAGGTTGCCTTCGCCGGCCGCCCAAGCGTCGGCGGTGTTGAGGTTGAAGCCGACGATCGGATAGGGCAGGCCGAACTCGGCGTATTGCTTGATCAGGTTGGTGACCTGATTGCCGGCGAGGTTCGAACACACGATGTCGGGCTTCGCTTGCCGGATTTTCAAGAGGTAGGGGCTGAATTCGGTCACGTCGGTGGCGACCAGTTCGTCGCCGATCACCGTGCCGCCGTTCTCGGCGAAGAACTGCTTCGCCGCGCTGCCTAGATCGTGGCCGAAGATGTAGTCGGCGGTCAGCGTGAAGAACTTCTTGCCCTTCATCATGTTGTCGCGCACCAGCGCCTTGCCGACGGCGTAGACCATCACGTGGCTGGGGATGTCGACGTGGAAGGTGTAGCGGTTGCAGTTCTTGCCGCGCAGCGCGTCGGAACGGGCGCCGATCTGCAGGTAGAAGCGCTTGTTGCGGGCGGCGACCTGCATGATGGTCAACGCCGAGGCCGAATTAATTTCGCCCATCAGGAAATTCACGCCGTCGCGGTCGAGCATGCGCTGCGCCTTGGTCGCCGCGGTCGCCGGGTTGACCGAATCCTCCGACATGATCTCGATCTTGCGGCCCATGACGCCGCCGGCGGCGTTGATCTCCTCTTCGGCCATTCTTATGCCCAACTGGGCGTAGGCGCCGAGCGCGCCAAGGAAGCCCGTCAGTGGCGTGAGATGGCCGATCTTGATGTTGGCAGCCTGGGCGCTGACGATAGCCGGAAATCCTAAAGTTGAAGCGCCAACAAGCGCGGCGCTCGCCTTCAAGACATTGCGTCGATTGTAGCTGGTCATAGTTAGTCCCTCCCGATTTGCGGTCTGCGCATCGTCACCCCAAATTTCCGCTCTATGCGAGAATGTGAGAGACGCTTTTTTATTGTGGAAGATAGTTCCGGAGCGCCCGGCACCTGTCAATGGCCAAAGTGGAACGCGCCACGGATCGGCCGTGCGTGAGATATCAGACTACCGTTTTGGGCTGTTTCACAGCGTCGAATTCAATGTCCAATCGCGTCTCCCCATCGCCGGCCGCCGCGCTGCTTCGCACAATCGTTTCTTGCGGCTTATTCAAAGGTTGAACAGCACGAGGCGCTCTTCCGTCATGTCGCGGATGGAATAGCGCGGTCCTTCTCGGCCGATGCCCGAGTCCTTCACGCCGCTATAGGCGAGTTGGTTTGTGCGCCAGGTGGAACTGCCGTTGAGGATGACGCCGCCGGTGCGGATATTGCGCACCGCACGGATCGCGATCTCCATCGATTTGGTGAAGACGCCGGTCTGCAAGCCATAACGGCCGGCGCTGATCATACGAAATACCTCATCGATATTGTCATACGGCAACAGGCTGATAACAGGCCCGAATACCTCGTCGCAAACGACCTTTAGGGTCGGACTGGCGTCGGCGATAACGGTCGGTTCGATCTGCGCTCCATTGCGCTTTCCGCCGGTGAGGACCCTCGCGCCGCCTTGCGCGGCCTCCTTAATCCACGATTCCACACGCTGTGCCGCGCGCTCGTCGATCAGTGTGCCGACATCAGTTGTGGGATCAAGTGGGTCTCCCAGCTTCAGCTTTTTTATTTCGGCGACGACGACGTCGACGAAGCGATCGTAAATGCTACGGTGGACATACACAGTCTGCACCGAGATGCAGCTTTGTCCGGCAAGCCGCATGGCGTTGCGCGCGCATACCGGAGCGGCTTCGTTGATTGCCGCGTCTTCATGCACGATGGTTGCGCCGTTGCCGCCGAGTTCAAGCGCGACACGGCGTAGGCCGGAAGCCGCCTTAATTTCGGCGCCGACGCGCGAGGACCCGGTGAATGTAATGAAATCGACGCGCGGATCGCGCACCAGCGCCGGGCCGACGGTTTCGCCATAGAGCACGTTGAGCACGCCTGCCGGCGTTCCGGCATCGACGAAAATCTGCGCCAGCGCATGGATGACGCCGGGCGATTGCGGGGGTGCCTTAAGGACGAGCGTGTTGCCCGCCGCGATCGCCGGCGCAATCTTGTGGCAGGCGAGGTTGAATGGCGCATTGAACGGCGTGATGGCGGCAACAACGCCGACCGGGAAGCGCAGCATGAAGCAGATTTTCCCGGCGCCCATTGCGCTGGCGTCGAGCGGCACGTGTTCGCCCTCGATGCGGACGGCCTCTTCGGCCGAAAGCGACAACGTGTCTTGCGAGCGGATGATTTCGGCCTTGGCGTCCTTGACGGCCTTGCCGGTTTCCCGCGCCATGATCTCGGCGGTTGCGTCGGCCCGCTCGACCAGCAATTTGCCGGCGCGGCGCAGCAGCGCGGCTCTCTCGTATGCCGGCGTGGCGGCGGCTTTCGCCTTGGCACCGACTGCGGCATTGAGTGCATCGTCCAGGTCGGCGAGCGACGAGCGCGGTGCATGCGAAACTACCGTACCTCGGTAAGGATCCCGCACCGGATAACTGTCCGCGGCCGGGCGCCATTTTCCACCGATCAACATGGGGATTTCGGTAGGTTCGGTGGCGGCCGGGCGTTGAAGAACGGTTGTCGAGCTCATGCAAGGTCTCCCGGATTTGGTGGGCGGCCCGAGTACCGCCGGTGTTGGAGCGATCCTACATCCCAATTACCAGAATGACAAATGCCACTTCACATTGTCGGATAACGATTGACTCATGCGCCGCGCGCTTTATGAGTGGCACGCCGCCTCGCGGCGGTGCGGGTGGGTGAGAATTTCAGGCGCGCGCGCATGCAGCAGCATAGCAATGCCAACCTGGCGATGTTCGGCTGCAATACCTACAGCTATATGCTGTCCCAGAACGCCGAGACTTGTCTCGCGCGCCTTGCGGATTTCGGATTTGTCGAATTCGAGGTCATGATTCATCCGGGCCATTTGTGGCCGGCTGACCTGTCGCCAGACAAGCGGCGCGCGATCCGCCACACGCTCGAACAACGCGGCTTGCGGCTCACGACCCTCAACATGCCGAACATCGATATCAATGTCGTCAGCACGACGCCGGGAATGCGCGCTTATTCGCTCGAGCTGTTGAGCGAAACGGTGCGTCTCGCCGGCGACCTGGGCGCGCGCGGCGTCGTGATCGGGGTTGGCAAAGCCAATCCGTTATTCCCCGCCGACGCTGAAACCTTGACCGGATATTTCTTCGCCGCACTCGACCGGCTTGGCCCGGCCGCGGAAGCGTCCTGCACGTCGCTATGGGTCGAGAACATGCCGTTCGCATTCCTGCCGGCAATCGGCGGTCTCATGGATGCGCTCGAGCGCTACGGTAATGACTCAATCCGTATCGTATACGACGTCGCCAACGCGTATTTCATCGCGGAGGATTTCGGCGCTGGTCTCAAGCGTTGCCAAAATCGGCTGGCGCTGGTGCATCTGTCCGATACCGGCCGGCAAGTCTACCGCCACGATGCGGTCGGTCTTGGCACGGTACCGTTTGCCGACGTGCCGCGCGCTCTCGCTGCGGTCGGCTACCGCGCGCGGCCGATGCTGGAGATCATCTCGCATGATCCCGATCGCGACATCCTTGCGAGCGCCGAAAAGCTGGCGGCGCTCGAATTCAGTCTTCCGAATGAGTCTCATTCTAAGAGAGGTTGATCAGCGGTCATGAGCACAGCGTTACCCCCATCCGCGGATGTCATCGTCGTTGGCGGCGGCAATGCGGCGTTTTGCGCAGCATTAGCGGCGGCCGAGCAGGGCGTCTCGGTGCTGGTGCTCGAGCGCGCGCCCGAGGAGGAGGCCGGCGGCAACAGCCGCTTCACCGCCGGCGCCTTCCGCTGCGTCTATGACGGGGTCGAAGACCTGCGCACGCTGATGCCGGATTTGTCCGAAGAGGAGGTGGCGAAGTCGGATTTTGGCACCTACACCGAGGAAAAGTTTTTCGACGACATGGGGCGCGTCACCGAATACCGCACCGATCCCGATCTGTGCGAAGTGCTGATCAAGAGCAGCAAGGCGACCATGCTTTGGATGCGCGACAAGGGCGTGCGCTTCATGCCGATCTGGGGCCGCCAGGCCTACAAGATCAACGGCATGTTCAAGTTCTGGGGCGGCTTGACGGTGGAAGCCGTCGGCGGCGGGCCGGGGCTGGTCGATGCGCTCACCAAGATCGCGCGCAAGAACAATGTGACGGTCGTCTACGGCGCGCGCGCTTTGTCGCTGATCGCCGACGACGACGGCGTCAAGGGCGTGCGCGTCAAGCACGCGGGGCATACCTCCGAGGTGAAGGCAAAATGCGTCGTTCTCGCCGCCGGCGGCTTCCAGGCCGACGCCGAAATGCGCACGCGTTATCTCGGGCCGGGCTGGGAGCTCGCCAAGATCCGCGGCACCCGCTTCAACACCGGCGACGGCATCAAGATGGCGCTCGCGATCGGCGCGCAGCCGACCGGCAACTGGTCCGGCGGCCACGCGGTCGCCTGGGACCGCAACGCGCCGGAAACCGGCGATCTGACGGTCGGCGACAATTTCCAGAAGCACTCGTACCCGTGGGGCATCATGATCAATGCCAACGGCGAGCGCTTCCTCGACGAGGGCTCCGATTTCCGCAATTACACGTATGCGAAAAACGGCCGCATCATCCTGATGCAGCCCAAGCAGTTCTGCTACCAGGTGTTCGACAACAAAATAATTCCAATGTTACGCGACGAGTACCGCATCAAGCGGGTGACCAAGATCCGCGCCAACACGCTGGAAGAACTGTGCGCAAAGATGGAGGACGTGAACGCCGAAAAGGCTCTCGCCACCATCAAGGAATACAACAAGGCGGTGATGACCGACGTGCCGTTCGATCCGAACGTCAAGGACGGCCGCGGCACAAAGGGCCTGGCCATTCCGAAATCGAACTGGGCCAACACTGTCGACCAGCCGCCGTTCGAAGCTTACGCCGTGACCTGCGGGCTCACTTTCACCTTCGGCGGGCTCAAGATCGACACCTCGGCGCGCGTCATGGACAGCGACGGGGCGGCGATCCCGGGCCTGTTTGCGACCGGCGAACTGGTCGGCGGCATTTTCTGGTTCAATTATCCGGGCGGCACCGGCCTGATGAACGGCTCGGTGTTCGGCAAGATCGCCGGCACCACCGCCGGCCAGCGCGCCAAGCAGTCGCCGTGACAAGCGAGGACATATACGACGTCGTCGTCGTCGGTGGCGGCGGCAGTGGGCTGGCGGCCGCGATCGAGGCGCGCGCGGCCGGGCGCAACGTTGTGCTGCTCGAGAAGAATCCTGAGCTCGGCGGCTCGACCGCCTGGTCAATCGGCTCGGTCACAGCGAGCCAGACGCCGCACCAGGCGCGCAAGGGTATTGTCGATAACCCGGCCGATCACTGGCGCGATATGAGCGGCTTCAACGGCGACCTCGATCCGCGCGACAATAAGGACTTGCGCCGGCTACTGGCCGACGAGATGCCGGACACCTTCCGCTGGCTGCTCAAGCACGGCATCCGCTTCTACGGTCCGATGCCCGAGCCGCCGCATACGAAACCGCGTATGCACAACGTGCTGCCCAATTCGCGCGCCTTCATCACGCATCTTTCCAAGGCGGCGCGCCGCGCTGGCGTGAATATCGAATGCGGCGCACGCGTCACCGCGATGTTGACCGATCAGGGCCGCGTGGTTGGAGTCGACTGCACGACAGCGTCAGGCCCGCGGCGCTTCCGTGCGCGCGGCGGCGTGGTGCTGGCGGCCGGCGATTTTACCAGCGATCCCGAGCTGAAGGCGAAGTTCATGGGTCCGCAGGAGGCCAAGATCGACGGCGTCAACGTGACTGCGACCGGCGACGGGCAGAAGCTCGCAGTTAAGCTTGGCGCCCGCATCATCAACGGAGATCTCGCGCTCGGTCCGGAGCTGCGCTTCGTGCCGCCGCCCGGCCGCAATATGCTGCTGATGCTGCCGCCCTGGCGGCTGCTGGCCAATGTAATGGCGTGGTCGCTCGAGCATATGCCGAGCGCGCTGCTGCGGCCCTTTGTGATGAGCTTCGTCACCACTGCGCTGGCACCGTCGCTCGATTTGTTCGCGGAAGGTGCGTTGTTGATCAACAAGCGCGGCGAGCGCTTCACCGACGAGCGCGACAAACCGGCATTTGCGCTGCCCGACCAGCCCGACAAGGTCGCCTATATCCTGCTCGACCGCCGCATGGCGGAGTTGTTCGGCGCCTGGCCGCATTTTATCTCGACCGCGCCCGGCGTCGCCTACGCTTACGTCGACGACTACCGGCGCAACCGCCGGGACATTTTCACGTCCGGCGCGACGCTCGAAGCGCTGGCTGCAAAATTGGCGATGCTGGCGGCGGCGCTCGGCGAGAGCGTGCGCAAATATAATGCGAGTGCGGGCAATCGACCGAAACTCGGCGAGGGACCTTATGTCGCGCTCGGCCCGCTGCGTGCGGTGTTCGTGCATGCGGAAGGCGGGCTCGCGGTCGATCGCGAGCATCGCGTACTGGGCGAAGACGACAAGCCGATCGCCGGTCTATATGCGGCAGGTTCTACCGGGCAGGGCGGCCTGCTGCTGAAGGGCCACGGCCATCATCTCGGCTGGGCCTTTGCGTCCGGACGGCGCGCCGGCCGCAATGCGGCGCTCGCCGCAGGTCAATAGTCACTTCGCGTCGTCGGTAACCGGCGACGTCACCACGAGAAACACGAGATCGACCAACCCGGTGTTATGGATGTCGTGATCGACGCCGGGCGGCAGGAAGATGAAATCGTGTTTGCGCACGACGTGGGCCTTGCCGTCGATGTGCATGAGGCCCTCGCCCTCGATCACGTGATAGACCTGCTCCTGCACCTTGTGTTGGTGCACCTTCACATAGGCCATCGGCTGGTACATCGAGATGCGGTAGTCGATGTGCTGCGAGCCGGCGGTCTCTGGCATCACCAGCGGTTTCGACAAGGCGCCGCCGAAATGATCAGGAAACTGGCGCCACGGCACCTCGGCGATGTTGCGGATGAACCAATTGCGGGACGCGGCCATGGCGTGTTCTCTCCCAACGATTTTCACTCCGGTCGCAATACCTGTCACTGCTCAAAACTCAAGATACTAGAGAAAGGCCGCGGTTCCTTTGATTTTCGGAGTTTTAAGTAGGGACAACAGGCAAGCTTTGCGCGCGAACTGGGGTGCGGCACGGATAAT
>PMAF01000085.1 GCA_003152455.1 Hyphomicrobiales bacterium | reverse complement strand
TGATGTCGTCAGGCTCTACATCAAAGAAGAAGATTCGATAGGCGAAAAGGGTGATGAAGATGCCGTAAAGCCCGAGCCCGACGCCCCACAGCATGTGAATGGCCACGAATACTGCGGAGCTGAAGCCACCCATTTCAGGGGCAACGACGGTGCCGAGGACGACCAAAGATTCGGTGCCAACGATTGCGATGAGCCAGCCGCCATGTACGACGTTTGCACCGCGTGCAGTATTGAGAAAAATCAGCACTGCGAAGCTGAAATAGATAAGGACGAACCAGACGGCTAAAGCAAATAGCCACATGAGCAGGGCAACGGTCGCAAATCCGCGCAAGTGGATGCCGACGCCAAACACATCGGTAGCCGCCACAATGGTAAAAAAGGAAAAGACGAGGCGGGGGTTGATGAGATCAGACCACAGCGCCTTTGAGAACGAGATAAAACGCAAGACCGTAAAGATTACGAGCAGGGGATACGCGACCAGATTGACCGCAAACAGCGCGTCGGCCCATCCGCGATAGCCCTCAAAGAACAAGGCATTCGATATGATCCCGGTAGCCATTACCAGTGCGAAGCAGCCAGGGTAAAGCGCAGCGATCTCGGCATTGATCCATGTGCTCATTTGAATCACGGGTGAGAAACGTGGCGAAGAATGCATGCTGCGGCTCCTAGACGGCTGGTCCTGCGTCGGCCGCACTGGGTTATTCTTGAAGAGTAGCCGCCCATTTGCTCCGCGCCATAAACACGAGAACATCCCAGAACTGACTGTTCGCCAGCGGAACGGACGTCTGTTTCACGCATCCTATGCTAATTCACATTTACCTCTGCGCTATTAAGTTACGCTGCTCATGCCGCGTTGGAAACATCCGAGCGCGCGACAAGCCGAGACTGCAATTACGATCCATACGACGCTACGAATGATCATCGCACCGACAGTTCTCGCCTCGAACGTACCACCAAGAAAAATGTGGATACTAAATGCGACGAACACGGCAATTGTCGCAGCAGCGATGGCAGCTGACAGTTGCGCTGCCCAGCGTTTCCACAAGAATAACCCAACACCGGCAATAACGTAGGCAAAACCCGCAATGAAATTGAACCAAAGAACGAAGGGAACGATGTTGCCGGCGGCGNNATGAGGGTTGCCGCATAGCCGGCCAGCGCGACGATCGTGACTGGGCCGCTGATCGCGCGCAGTTCAACACGTTCGAAGAGATCCGCGGCGACGCGCAACAACACCGAGAGGTGAAGAAGGGCAAGCGGCCCATAAACAGCAGCGCTGTATCGGACACGCAATCCAATCACCGCTGGCAGGATGATGGGGGCATGTCCGAAAATCATGGACAATACGAAGCCGATCGCAATGACATGGACGGCGGCATCGTAGGAAAAGGCGGTAGTGCCAGGCGGGGCGACGAGAAGCACGAGACCCGCCACTCCAAGCCAAAAATACCCTGCAAGCAGGCAAGCCGCCGAGAAACGCGCTTGTCCGGAGAGGCGGATCGTTCGCCGCGCAATGTCGTGCCTGACCAGCCACACGGTCACCGCAAGCAGACCGACGCCGCAGAATGGTGCAGTTGCGCTGGCCAGTTCTCCGCGCACGACCCCGATGATGATCAGCGCAGTCGCGAGGATGAAAGTCAGTTGGCTTGAGCCCGGTGGTGACAGCAATCGGCTGAGTTCCAGCCGTTCGGCAGCGATGGTGAGAACGAGGAATGCAAGCCACCATCCGGCGACATAGGCCGCTGGGGCCCCTTCGAGCCATACCGCCGTTCCGCCTACCCAGCATGCCGCTGCGACCGTCAGAATAACGGTGAACAACGCAGGTTGCCGCACGACAATGGTGGCTGAAGTGAAGGTGAGGGCGATGCCGGCGAGCAGAAAGGCGCCACCGGCGAATACCGGCGCGCCGACGATGAGCGCTGCCGCACCGATGGCGGACAGCGTGGGCGCGGCGTAGCCCCACCACCGTCCGATCGCCACCGCGCGTTCGAGACTGATCACAGTCCCCAGAAACCCGCTGATCATCAGGGCGCCGTGGAATTCGGCCAAAGCGGGCATGCCGCCCGGTAGCGCCAATCCGAGCCGTGCAAGGCCAACCCACAGGCCGACGAGGAGCGCGCCCGCGCCGGCCGCGAGTGGGATCAAGCGCAGCCGGCGCCATTTNNCGGCCTTGAAATGATAGTAGAGCGGTTTCGGATCGTGGTCGTTGACCAGCACGAAATCCTGCCCGGGATCAAGTTCGAGGAAGGTGTTGAAAATCAGGGGATGCCGCTCACGCGGGGCGATTGTACGGACATCGACGACCGAGCCGGACGAGTCTTGTACGCTATTCATTCGGTTACCTCCTCTATGCACAGCCGGAAGGCTGTATGGTCCATGGGGTGCGACTGCTTTCCCACCTAAAGCATGCCGAGCTGCCGTCGCGACTCCTCGCTCATCAGTTCGGGGGACCACGGCGGATCCCAGACTATTTCGACCCGAAGGTCCGGTAGCTCGGGGAAGCGATCGCGCAGCACCAGCTTTATTTCCTCGGTCATCATCTCACCGAGCGGACAGGCGGGGGTGGTCATCGTCAGTTCAATATCGATTCCGTTAGCTGTACGCGCGGCGTGATAGACGAGCCCCAGATCGACGATATTAATGCCGAGCTCAGGATCGATGACCGTCTTCAGCGCAGCCAGGATGTCGTCGTTCATTTAACGACCTCACTTGAGCATTCTGCCATTTTTTCCGGGGCCGTCTCGTCGTGCGGCGCCGAACTGAAATGACTGAGCTTGCCGGGAACTCCGTCCCACTCTTTCGCATCCGCGGGAGGGGTGTCCCTCACCGTGATATTCGGCCATTTGGCCGCATACTCGCGATTGAGCTTTGCCCACTCCTCCAGTCCAGGCTCGGTGTCCGGTTTGATCGCGTCGGCCGGGCATTCGGGCTCGCACACGCCACAATCGATGCATTCATCGGGATGAATCACGAGCATGTTCTCGCCGGCGTAGAAGCAGTCGACCGGGCAGACTTCCACGCAGTCCATATATTTGCACTTGATGCAGTTTTCGGTGACGACGTAGGTCATGAGGCGCTCCGCGGCCAGGGCGGGTCGGGCCGGTAGAACAGCGCAAGCTTGAGGCTTTCGGCGATGCGCACGGCTTTGGAATAAAAGACATCGGCGATGTCGGGCACGAACAGCTCGCGGCAGCTCTCATCGAACAGCGCGAGCCAGCGGTCGAATAGCTTCATCTCGATGCCGACGACTTGGCCGTGCACGGCCACCGGGTTGCCCTTGTAGCGACCGCTGGTGAACATCACAGACGACCAGAAATTGCGCATGGTCGCGAGATGCGGCCCCCAGTCGCCGGGAACTGCGTGCATGAAAATCTGGCCCAGTTCGGCGTCGGCGCGGATTTTTGCGTAGAAGTCGTCGACCAGCCGCGCGATGTCGTCCTCTGACAGGCGTTCGATGGCCGCGCCAGGTTTCGTTGCGATGGTCATCATGTCACGACGGCGACGACCAGCATGCCGACAACGATCCACACCAGCGAATTGACCAGCATGCGCACGAGCTCGCGCTTGTCGTCACGGTCGAGCCCGATAGCGGCGCAGGCAATGTCGCCCGGAAACAGAAATACGCGCGCCAAAGCGGCGCCGATCGATGCGGAATTGCCCATGCGGGCCTCCTACGAATGAACATGCATTCCGAATGCATCTTACACCGAGCTTGCATTAAAGCAATATCCAAGATACATGTTATGCTATTCTGCCGCAGGAGGCATGCATGCGCCTGACCGTCTACACCGATTACGCGCTGCGCCTTTTGATGTATCTTGCCGTCAAGGATGACGGGCTCGCGACCATCGCGGAGGTCGCTAAAAGCTACGGAATATCGAAAAACCACCTGATGAAGGTTGCTCATCAGCTCGGTGTCGCCGGTTATGTCGGCACCGTGCGCGGCCGCGGAGGCGGGCTGCGGCTGGCCAAGCCGATCGACGCGATCAATCTCGGCGATGTCGTTCGACACACCGAACCCGACATGGCGCTCGTGCCCTGCTTTGCTCCTGATGGTGCATCTTGCGCGATTTTTTCAAGCTGCGCGTTGCGCGGCGCGCTTTCGGGGGCTCGCGACGCGTTCCTTTCGGCGCTCGACGGGCACACCTTGGCGGATCTTGTCCGTTCGCGCGCACCACTCCGAAGATTGCTGGCGTTCAAGCCGGATGGCAGAGCGGTGCGACAACGGCATGCCCAGCGAGCGTAGTCATGTTGCAGGTGCTCGCGCGGATTTTCGGAAGACGCAGTCGCAGGAGCACCGCGACCGAATCGGAGCCGCCAGCAGCCATGTGGCGTAGGCGGTTGGGCTCATCAAAGGTCATAAAATTTGCCGCCGATGTTTTTGCTGCGGAGGTTCGGGCATGGCGCGGCGAAGAGCCGCTCTGGAAAGTATTCTGGGTTTACGGGGTTGCCACCAGCGGCGTGATCGTCGCCCTCTACATTGTCGCGTTTTATGACGGTCGCATGGCGCTGCGACAGGTTCTCCTGCCTTGCTTCGCCGCCTACACAGCCTGGATCCTCGTCTCGGTGTGGCGATGCGCAAGCAACACCAAGGAAACACTCTGGGGTACATTCGCGCGCTTCCTGACGGTGGCCTGGGCCGCGAATACGATTCTTGTTCTAACCTTCCTCCAACTCAACCTTTTTATGAAATATTTTCAACACTAAGAAAATGCGAGCCTGTCATCGGCGTGTCCGCATTTTCGCCGCTTTAGGACCACACAGCAGTGACCACTTCCCATAAAAAGTTTGGATTAGTGCTCGGCTTCATCGGCATGTGTCTATTCGCGGGTACGTTGCCGGCGACGCGGCTCGCCGTGTCTGAGTTCGATCCGCTCTTCTTGACTGTCGCACGCGCTGCACTCGCCGGATCGGCGGGGCTCGTTGCCCTGATCGTCCTGCGGCGGCGTGTGCCGCCACGATCGCTCTGGCTCGAAATGTTCGCCGCTGCAGTTTGTACGGTAGTCGGTTTTCCACTATTCGCCGCGCTTGCGATGATGACGGTGCCCGCCGCTCATGGTGGCGTCGTGCTCGGTATTTTACCGCTCGCAACCGCAGCCGCGGCTGCGATCTTTGCCCATGAGCGGCCAAGCCTCGGATTTTGGCTGGCAAGCGTCGCAGGCGCGATTATCGTCGTGATCTTCATCTTTCGTCGAAGTGGAAGCATAATATTCTCTGCCGGTGACTTGTTCCTGCTCGGGACTGTCGCCTCCGGCGCGCTCGGAT
>PMAF01000011.1 GCA_003152455.1 Hyphomicrobiales bacterium | reverse complement strand
CGACGCTTGTCGTCTCCATCCTCGCCGGATTATTCCTGCAGCGGCACCGGTTTCCGGGCCGGGCCGTTCTGGTCGCCATGCTCACATTTCCGCTGGCGTTTCCCGGCGTCGTCGTCGGCTTCATGATCATTCTACTGGCCGGCCGGCAAGGCCTGATCGGCGATATCACGCTGCCTTTGCTGGGCGAAAAACTGGTGTTCGCCTATTCCATCGAAGGCCTGTTTCTCGGCTACCTGTACTTTTCCATTCCGCGCGTGATCCTGACGATCATGGCCGCGGTGGAAAAGCTTGATCCGCTTCTGGAAGAAGCCGCGCGCGCGCTCGGCGCCCGCCCCTGGGCGATCCATCGCGATGTCATCCTGCCGGCACTGGGCCCGGCGATCCTAGCATCGGGCGCCATCGCATTTGCCACCGCCATGGGCGCCTTCGGCACGGCCTTCACGCTGGCGACGAACATCGACGTCCTGCCGATGCTAATCTACACCGAGTTCACGTTGTCGGCGAATATCGCGATGGCGGCGGCGTTATCGGTCGGCCTCGGCTTGGTCGCCTGGGCCATTCTCGCGCTCGCCCGCTCGTTCGGCGGCGCCACCGTCGCGGCGGCCGGGTAACGCCCATGCGCGTCCGCCTGATTTTCTTCGCCCAGCTTCTCTTCACGATTGCCGTCGCGGCATTTCTCATCGTCCCGGCGTTCTTGTCCATGCTGGCTGGCGTCACCGTGAATTATTTCCGCGGCATCCGGTCAGGCTTCACTTTGCAATGGGTCGTTCAGGTCGGGGAGCTTTATTCCGACACCATCGCCCGTTCGTTTGCTATCGCGCTCATCACGCTTGGCATTACGCTCATCGTCGGAGTTCCCGCCGCCTACGCGCTGCATGTTCGCGGCGGGAGGCTCGCGCGCGCGATCGAAGAAGTCATCACGCTACCGCTCGCCATTCCCGGTCTCGCCATCGCGCTGGCGCTGCTGCTCACTTACAACGGGTTCAGCGACTTCCGCCGCTCTTCGTTGTTCATTGTTGTCGGCCATGTTGTGTTCACCTTACCGTTCATGGTGCGCTCGGTGATGGCGGTTTTTGCGCTGATCGATGTCAAGACGCTCGACGAAAGCGCGTCATCTCTCGGCGCATCGCCCTGGCGGCGCTTCCGCGATGTCATCGTTCCCAATGCCATGCCCGGCATACTTGCGGGCTCTCTTATGGTGGTGACGCTGTCGCTTGGCGAATTCAACCTGACCTGGATGTTGCATACGCCGCTGACTAAAACGCTGCCGGTCGGTCTGGCCGATGCCTATGCCTCCATGCGCCTTGAGACCGCCTCTGCCTATACGCTGATCTTCTTCATCATGATTATTCCGCTCCTGGTGGCAATGCAGATATTCGCCGACCGGGCGGGGCGGCAAGGCGCGCCGCGATGAGTGCCTTTCACGGTGTCACCGTGCGCGTCGAAGCCTGCGCCAAGACATTTGCGGACGGCACACGCGCACTGGAACCGATCACGCTCGACGTTGCGCGCGGAGAAACGCTGGTCTTCCTCGGTCCCTCCGGATGCGGCAAGACCACCATGCTGCGGATCATCGCGGGCCTCGAACAGGCGGACGCAGGCGGACGCGTGTTGTTCAATGGCGCGGACGTGACCGGCATCCCAATCGAACAGCGCAATGTCGGCATGGTGTTTCAATCCTACGCGCTGTTTCCCAATATGACCGTCGCGGAGAATATCGGATATGGCCTGAAGATTCGGGGCGCCAGCCGGATGGACCGCGAGGCGCGCGTCGCCGAGCTGGTTGCTCTGACTGGAATCGAGGGCCTGGAGCGGCGCCGCATCGACCAGCTGTCGGGAGGCCAACGCCAACGCGTCGCCCTTGCACGCGCGGTCGCGGTACGGCCAAGCATGCTGCTGCTCGACGAACCGCTGACCGCGCTCGACGCGGCATTGCGCGAAAGGCTGCGCTGGGAGCTCGATCGCCTGCTGCGGATGTTGGGCATTACCACCATCTACGTGACACACGACCAGTCCGAAGCCATGGCGCTTGGCGACCGCGTGGTGGTGATGAGCAAGGGTGCCATTGCCCAGATTGGAACGCCGCGCGACATCTATTTTGCGCCGGCTAACCGCTTCGTCGCCGAATTTATCGGTGCCGCCAATCTTGTCGAGGCTCGCGCGGTCAATGGGACGCTCACTTTGCCCGGCGGCCAGCTTGAGGTCGACGATTCGAGTGCGACGGGCGATGTCGTCGCGATGATTCGCCCGGAATCGATCAGGGTCGCTGCACCCGATGCCGCAAAGCTATCGGGCCACGTTGATCGGGTAAGCTTCATCGGCGACCGACAGCGATTGACCGTCAGCGGCGCGGCCAAGCGGCCGTTATTAATCGACGCGCCAAATACGCTTGACGTCAAAATCGGCGAGCGCATCGGTTTGATGGTTGATCCGCGCGCGGTTCGCGTGCTGCCCGAGGAACGTCCATGATGCTGCGACCGACCTTGGTAGCGCAGATTTCCGATCTGCATATCAAGCGGCCGGAGGACCTCGCCTATGGCCGCGTCGACACCGCGGCGGCACTGTCGCGCTGCGTCGACGCGCTCAATCGCTTTACGCCGCGGCTGGATCTGGTTGTCATATCCGGTGATCTTGCCGATACGCCCGTGAAGGAAGAATACGACCACCTCAAAACGCTGCTGGCGCCGCTGGCACTACCGTTCGTAGCAATTCCCGGCAACCACGATGAGCGCAGTTTGATGCGCGCGGCGTTGCCGGATCAACCTTACGCGCAACCGAATGGCGCGCTTAATCTTGCCATTGTGGCCGGCGCGCTGGACATTGTGTTGCTCGATTCAAGCATTCCCGGCGCTTCGCATGGCCTGCTCGATGCCGGCACATTGGATTGGCTCGATGTGACCCTTGGCGCCTCGGCCACGCGCCCTGCTTTATTGTTCCTGCACCACCCACCATTTGTGACCGGGATCGGACATATGGACGTGCAAAACCTGCGCAACGCTGCCGATCTCGCAACCGTGTTGCGTCGGCACAAGCGGGCGCGGTTGCTTGCCGCCGGGCATGTCCACCGCGCCACGCTGACGATGTTTGCCGGCATTCCAGCGACCATATGCCCGGCGCCGAACCATGCGGTGACGCTTGACCTCGATGCGCGCCTGCCGCCATCCTTCAAAATCGAGCCACCGGCATTTCACCTGCACGTCTGGTTTCCCGGCAAGGACTGCGGCAATGTCGTCACTCACCTTGTGCCGATCGGTGATTTCGATGGGCCGCATCCATTCTTCGGCCGCGACGGAAAATTGCTTTAGTGCTTGCAAACGAATTCCGTTAGGGGGCAAGGAGAAAACATCCAGGCGTGCCGGCCGATGCCTGCCCTCCGACGCCAACTCTGCTGTATCCTCGACCTGCAGATGTGATCGGTGGCGGCACTACGCTCAGGCAAGCCTTTGCCGCAGAAATGCAGATAGCCGCTCGACCGTCAGAACGATGACAAAAATCACGATCAGCAGGAGCGAGACTTCGCGATATTGGAAAAGATTCATCGCCGAGAGAAGCTGGAAGCCGATGCCGCCGGCGCCGACAAAACCGAGGACGAGGGACGAGCGGATATTCTCGTCGAGCCGATAGAGGCTGATGCCGACCAGCGACGTCAGCACGGTCGGAATGATCCCGTGAGTGAATATCTGGATCCGCCGCGCGCCAGTCAGCGACAAGGCGTCAATCGGCGCCATGTCCATATGCTCGATGGTTTCGGCAAATAGCCTCCCGAGCATGCCAACGGAGTGCACCGCGAGTGCCAGACCACCCGGAAACGGTCCGAGGCCTACGGCGGTCACGAAGAACAGCGCCCAAACGAGGTCCGGCACCGCGCGCGTAAAGACGATGATGCTGCGCGCCAGATAGTACATAAACCGCGATGGCGTGACGTTCGCCGCGGCGAGCACGGCGAGTGGGATTGCCAGGATAACTCCAGAAAATGTGCCGAAGATTGCTATATCGACTGTTTCAAGAGCCGGCCACAGCGCGTCGCGCAGCTTCGAGAAGTCCGGCGGCATGGCGCGACGAATAATGTCGGCCATGCCATGAACACCCGTGATGAGATCCTGCGGCCGCGCCTCGACAACGATCAGCGACTGGATCACGACGAGAATGGCAACGAGGATGCCCACGATCCGGGCAGCGCCGGAAAGGGCAGAGCCCCACCCATTTGCAAATACGCGAACCTTGGTAGCCCGTAAGTCAACGGCGGCGGTCACGCGGCCTCGCTCATGTAAAGGCGCTTGACGGCGTCCCGCGAAACGTCGGCGCGCGGTAAATCAAACTCTACGCGTCCGTCGCGGATACCGACGACCCGGTGCGCATAGGCGTAAGCAAGCTCGACTTGGTGAAGGACGCACAGCACTGCGAGATTCTCCTCCACCGCCAGGCGGCGCAAAAGCCGCATTATGTCCTCGGCCGCTTCCGGATCGAGGCTAGCCACGGGCTCGTCGGCGAGAAGCGCCTTCGGTTTTTGCGCCAAGGCTCGAGCAATCGCCACGCGCTGGGCTTGTCCACCCGAAAGTGTCCCTGCCCGTTGCTGCGCCAGATGGGTAAGACCAACCTCGTCGAGATAGCCATAGGCTGCACTCAACTCAGCCGCCGGTAAGCCACCGATGGCAGTCCACGGCGTGAAGTGGCGACCGAGCGCCCCGGTCGCCACATTGGCCAAGACGCTGCTGCGGCGCACAAGGCTAGCATGCTGAGAAATCATCGCCAGCGCCAACCTCGCGCGTCTCAGCTTATCACCCGTGAGAGGGGTTAGATTGGTATCGTTCAGCCAAACTTCGCCGGCGGTCGGAGCGAGGGTACGAGTGATACAACGTAGCAGCGTCGTCTTGCCGCTGCCGTTTCCGCCAAGCACGATTACTAGTTCGCCGGGCTTCACTTGCAGGCTGAAGTCCGCGAGCGCGCACGTGCCGTTCGGATATCGTAAGGTGAGATGGCGAACCGATAACATGATGACCGCCTCAATGGTTCGTCGAACGATTAGCTGTTCAGCTTCTTCAGATCGATGTTGAGCGTCTTGACCAGGTCGCGGATCTGGTTGTACGCCGCGTCGGTCTGCGGGACCATGCGAGTGATACCCGCACCTACCATAATTTTTCGGTCCGCCTCCGGAAGGCTCGAGAGGTCGAGATTCTGGAGGACCTCAGTCAGTCGCTTCTTGAAGCCCGCGGGGAGATCGGAACGGACTGCGACAGGGTCGTTTGGAATCGCATCCGACTTCCAAAGGAAAACCATATCGCCGTCCTTGTAATGCCCGCGTTGCTTCGCTGATTCGAGTTGCTCACTGTTAAGTTCGCCTGCTTCAACCTTGTGATTGTAGAGCGCTTCGAAGGATGCGGCATGGCTACCCGCGTAAATTGCCTTGATATCCTTGTCCGGATCCAGCCCGCTCTTGCGCAGTCCGTAGGCCGGAAACAGATGGCCTGAGGTCGAAGCAGGATCGGAGAAAGCAAAGGAGTGACCGCGGATATCCGCGACCGTCTTAATGCCGGACGTGGGATAGGTCACGAGGCTCGCCCAATACGTAGACGCTTTGCCATCATTGCCGCCAAAGGCCGCAACGGCTTCTGCTTTCGCAACTTCGTGGGCAAGGACATAGCCGAGCGGGCCAAATTCGCCGATCTCCAGCTTGCCGTTACGCATCGCTTCAATCTCGGCGTTGTAGCTGGTGGCGATGAAAATCTTAACCTCGCAGCCAAGCTTGGTTTCGAGCAACAGGCGGATGTGCTCGTAGACTGGGACTAATCTCGCCGCGCTGTCGTACGGCTCGACTCCAAATCGAACGACGCCGTTATTCGGACAATCGGCCGCATTCCCGGCGATTGCAGTCGACGACACACCTAATGTCGCGATCGCGGCACCTGCGATCGCGGCAGTCCAAAGAAACTTCCTTTCCATCTCAACCTCCCGTTTCAATTTTGCGTTCCACGAAGAAAACTGAGCACTCAGCTTGACTTGCAGATGACGAAACGGACCCGCGCCGGTTCTAGACTTGGCGATTACGGTTTTGATGAACGGCACATGATCCTTTGATTGCAGACTTAATTTTCCGATCTCGATGCATCGACGCGATGTATTCCAAGGCGATCTGATTTTTCTTGCGTGATTAGAGTTTCACTTCGAGCTCGACCCGGTCGCCTCGCAGCCGCCCGAGCGCGTATTCGACTGGCCGTCGAGTGACCGAATTAGCATTCACACTCTTGATGCGAAGGATGGGCTGATGACGCGGTATGGCGAGCAGCGTCGCGTCATCGCCCTGCGGAAGCCGGGTCGAAATCAGGCTGTACTGGCGTTCGAGCTCGATGCCAAGACGATCGGCGATGAAGTCATGCAACGAACCGCCTTCGTATTCGGCAAAGACCTGACCGACGAGTTCGGCAGGCATGAAATGCGAGACGACCGAAAATGGGCGTTCGTTCGCTTTGCGCAGCGTCTCGACCCATAAAACTTCGGCCCCCTCGCCCAGTTCAAGTCTGCGGGCGACCCCACCACCGGCCGGGATTATCAGCTTGCGCAAAACGACGCTCTCGGTCGTGTTTCCGGCGGCTTCGAGGGATTTGGTGAAGCGAGTATGTTTATGGATGCCGTAATTGTGCGGTCCGTCGAGCACGAACACGCCAAGGCCACGGCGACGCTCGACCAGCCCCGAATTGACCAACTCGTCGATCGCGTGGCGGAGCGTGTGCCGATTGACCGAGAAACGCTCCGCCAACACCGGTTCAGGCGAAAGCTGCGCACCCGGCTTGTAATGCTTGCGCACCTCTTCCTCGATCGCCTGACTGATTTGGCGATAGAGCGGAATGCCGGAAGAGAGGTCGACAGCATACAAGCTCATCTAGACGTCCCCTTGTCTCGACATGGGACGCTACACACGCTTCATGACTACGAGGCGACGGGTTCATGAATTCGGTGTCATGATTGGGTGCGCGTGCACGCGAGGAAAAATCGCTCAACGATTGGGTAAACTTGTTGTCTTTATGGATGGGTGAGCTGCAAAAACTTCCCGTTGTCCACAGGTCATGGCTGCCCGCGCCGCTGTTTTAAAACGTGTAGGCAAATGGGCGGTACGCGGAATGGCCCAATATCGCGTCTTGGATCACCCGGAAAGGCGCAACGGCGTCGGCTTGGCGCGCTACAACTATCTGGTCGACGGTGACTGGATTCGCGCCGCGCACCTGCTCAAATCGATCGCAAAGAAATCGCAACGCCTGGTTCCTTTCGGGCGGTGCAAGTGAACCGGTCAGCGTCATGTGAAAGCGAAAATCTTCAGCCACATAGGGGTATCCCCTGCGCTCAAGATTTTCGATTTGTCCGGCGGTTAAGTCTGCCGCTAGCCGCCGACCGCGCTCCGGCTCGCTCATGGGCGCGCGAAAGCTATCAAATTCCTGCACGCAAGCCTGCGCCAGCCGGTCGACATGTGGGCTGCGAGCGTCGGGGACAAGGGCGACAAATGTACCAAGTTCGCGAACGACTAACTTACCGACCGTGACTGCAGCACGATTCGCCGCAAATTCACGCACCGCATCCTTGAGACCGGCTTCGCTCGAGCCGTTGGCCAGATAAAACGGCGCTTTAAGCGTCGCGTGAAAGCCGTAAACGCGCGGCGCGCGCGCAAATTCTGCCCAAGGCAGAGGATCGAGACCACCAATCAATGCTTGGTCATGGCCTGTGTAGCAGTCGTAACCGAGTACCGACGCGCCGAACCGATAGAGTTCAGTGTCGTGGCCGGGAACGAAGTAGATCGCGTAGCGCGGTGCCGGTTCCTGGATGCCCATCGCCGCCCTCAATTCAGACGACCAGCCTCGGCCAGATGCACAACGCGGCCGTTTGCGATCGTTGCAATCACCTTTGGGCGGCCGAGATCCTTGGCGTCGACGATGATCACGTCGGCTCGGCGGCCGGTCTCGATTGCGCCGCGATCAACTAGGCCCGCCGCCTTGGCGGGCCGCTCGGAGACGTAGGACCACGCGCTTTCAAGCGGCGTGATGCCGTCGGCCGCCAGCCGGAAGGCGGCCAGCAGCGGCGCCGGGTAATAGTAATCGGAGGCGAGGATCGTGCAGAATCCGCGCGCAACCATGTCCGCAGCGCCGATCCAGCCGATATGGCTGCCGCCCCGCACCACATTGGGCGCGCCCAGAACCACATCATCACCCCCTGCCGCTGCTTCCTGCGCTGTCTCGATCGTAGTCGGAAACTCTGCCAGACGGCAATCGAGCGCGCGAAACCATCGGCGCTGCTCGGGACTCATATCGTCGTGCGACAGCATCGGTATTCCGCTCGCTCCGGCAGCGGCGGCAAGCCGTGCAATCGATGGCAGCACCTCGTCGGCACGGGCGCACAGGCGGTCCACCAGCGCCAGGAAGTCTTCCGACGAGAGTCCGGCGCGTTCCGCCATCTGCGTCAGCTTGCGGGTGCGCGGCGGCGCATTTTCGCCCGGCATATGGTCGTTGAAGCCGAGCATGCCGATACGCCGATCGCCGACCCAGCCCGCGACTTCGGCCTCCGCATCGAGATTGAACGTTTCATAGCGCAGGTGAATGTGCGTATCGGCGCCAAGCTCCGGGCGCAAGGTTTCGACCGCGGCCAGCAAGGCGCGGGCATTGTCGACGCCACGCAACCCCGGCTCCCACGACCAGGTGACGCTGTGGTACATGGTGGTGATGCCGTTGCCGAGGGCCTGGCGGTCACTCTCCATCAGCGCGACATCAATCGGAAATCCGACTCCCGGCCGTGGCATCAACTGGCGCTCGAAGGCATCGGCGTGGATGTCCACGATGCCAGGCAACACATGGAGCCCGCGTGCATCGAAACAGCGGCCGGTGCCACCGTCTTTTCCAATAGCATCGATCAGGCCGGCCGCTTCATCGATATCGACGTCGCCGGTAACCCATTGCCCGCCCGCCAAGACATGGCCGCCTTGAATACGCATGGCGAGCCTCAGTGCGCGTCCGCGACGGCTGCGTGATGCAGCGTCGGCGCGAGGCCCCAGGGCTCATATTTGGCGAGAAATTGCTCGGCAGCCAAATTGCGAAAATCCGGCAAGGCGGCATGTAACTGGTCGTGCGGCCAATTCCACCAAGCCAGAGCCTGCATGCGGGCGACGATCTCGGCCGGAAACCGCTGGCGTATGATGCGCGCCGGATTGCCCACTGCAATCGCATAGGCCGGGATATCTTTTGTCACAACGGCGCCCGCACCGATCACCGCGCCTGTGCCGATTCTGCGGCCTGCCAGCACAATGGCGCCGTGACCGATCCAGGCATCGTGGCCGATGACGACATGCTGCGCGCGTCGCCAAGCAAAGAAACCGTCCTCGTCGCGCTCGCCCTCGAAATAGGCGCTGGCACGGTAGCTGAAATGCGCCTGGCTCGCCCGCTCCATGGGATGATTGCCCGGATTGATCCGGGTCATCGCCGCGATCGACGTGAACTTTCCGATTTTCGCGTAGGCGATATCGCTGTCATTGACCACGTACGAATAATCGCCGAGTTCTACTTCAAGCAGCTTGGTACGGGCGCCGACTTCGGTATAGGCCCCAAGGGTGGCCGCCGTCAGCGAGGCGGTCGGATCGACAAACGGCCTCGTGGACAATTTCTGTTCAGGCATGGGCACACAGAGAGCCAATGACGATTGGACCGCCTTACCGCGGAGCCGGGACTTGAGAAAAACGACTCGTTGACGACAGCCGGATGACAGCGGCAGCGTTATGCAATGAGTTCGGTTGAAAATTACGATCAGCTCTCGACGATCAGCGCGACTCGGTCGGCGGCAAACCGCCCTCGGGTGGTCAAGACCGGCTTATCGTCCGAGGTCACATCCAGGCTTTCAACGACCAGGATCGGCCGGTGCACTGACAGGCGCAGGCGGCCGGCGTCGACCGCATCAGCGAATGCCGCGCTGATCCTCGTCCATTTCCGCCGGTAACCGACGATTCCGTAATAGTCCAGCGTACGGGTGACCGAACGAAGCTGCCGGAACACTTTCGCCGCATCACAGAAGCGTTGACCGTCGAGCCATGTGGTGGCGACCGATATCGGAACGCGGTCGGCTGCGCGCACGATTTCAAGCCGCACCACGTCGTCGCCGGGCTTCAGCCCCAGCCGCACGGCGATCTCCTCGCTTGCCGGCTCAAGCCGATGCCCTTGCAGCCGCCCTTCCGCCTCGTGGCCAGCTGCTGCAATGATCTCAGAAAAGCGCGTGCGCTCGCCGATCCGGTAGTCAAGCTTGTCGGTCTTGACGAACGTTCCACTGCCGCGCTCGGTTCGCACCAGCCCGCGCACGGCAAGTTCACTCATCGCCCGGCGCACGGTGTGGCGATTGACGCCGTAACGCGCTGCAATCTCCGATTCCGCCGGCAGGCGTTCGGCGTTGTCATACTTGCCGACCAGAATCATCTGCTCGAAATCATCGGCGATGCAGCGCCACAACATGATGCCGCGCGCCAGCAGATGATTCTTATTCGGCGAACCACGCGGTGTTCTTGTGAGCATCGCCCAGCTGTCATCAAAGCGTCATTGGACGCGATCTATCACTTGTCTATTAAACTAGACAACTTGGCGCAAGCGTCATGGCGGTTGCCAACAATAAAAACGTCGACGGCGAAACGGCGGAAGCGGCTTGTGTAGAGCGGCGCGCGGCGATGGCGGTGCTGGCGCAGGCCGAAGCCGACGATATCGAGCGCGGCCTCCGTCTAGTCGGCGACGGCGTTGAATTCACCGAGCCAAGGCCAGTCGAAACCGGTCTGATCATGTTACGCGGCCGTATTGGCGGCGACGGCGCGCCGTTCAATGCCGGCGAGGCCACTGTCACGCGCGCGGCGGTCCAGCTTGCATCAGGCATCATCGGTTTTGGCTATGTGCTTGGCCGCGACCATCGCAAGGCGCGTGCCGTGGCGCTTTGCGATGCGCTGTTACAAGCCGACGACTACCGTCTAAGCGTCGAGCAGCATGTTCTGGCGCCGCTGCGCCTGGCGCAGCAGCAACGTCGCGTATTTGCACGGGCACAAACAGCGGCGACGCGCGTCGACTTCTTCACGCTGGTGCGCGGGGAGGACGAACGATGACCGCGCTCAATCCAGATCCTGCCTTCGCCAGCCAGGCCGCCTTTCGCGCCTTGATGGAAGCTTTTGCCCGCCCCGGCGAGATGAGGACGCTTCGCGGCGTAACCGCACCGGCGCCGCTGGCGCCGGCGACCGCCGCCCTGGTGCAAAGCCTCGCCGATTACGAAACGCCAGTCTGGCTCGATCGCTCCCTCGCCGGCGCGCCGGCGGTCGCGGAATGGATTCGTTTTCACAGCAACGCGCCGCTTGTAACCGATCCCGGCGATGCCGCCTTCGCGCTCGTCGCCGATCCACATACCATGCCGGATTTCGCACGGTTCGCGCCGGGCAGCGAGGAATATCCCGACCGTTCGACCACGGTGGTCATCCAAGTCGAACGCTTCTGCGGTCGCAGCTTTAGTATCGAAGGTCCCGGCAACAAGACTGCACGCTCGCTCGCGGCCGAGCCCTTGCCGGACGACTTTGTGGAACGCCTGCACGCAAACCGCGAGCTGTTTCCGCGCGGCATCGACCTCGTTTTGATCGCCGGTGAACGGGTGACGGCTCTTCCGCGCTCGATTCGCGTCGTAATGGAGACCTGACGATGTATGTCGCGGTCAAAGGCGGCGAACGCGCCATTGAAAACGCCCATGCGCTGCTTGCCGACGTCCGGCGTGGCGACCGCGCCGTCCCCGAATTGTCGCTGGCGCAGATCGACAACCAGCTGGCGCTCGGCGTCGACCGCGTGATGTGCGAAGGCTCGCTCTATGACCGCGAGCTGGCGGCGCTGGCGATCAAGCAGGCGCGCGGCGACATGATCGAGGCAATCTTCCTGCTGCGCGCCTATCGCACGACGCTGCCGCGTTTCGGCGCGTCCGAGCCGGTCGAGACGGCTGACATGAACATTCGCCGGCGCATTTCGGCCACCTTCAAGGATTTACCGGGCGGCCAGGTGCTGGGTCCGACTTTCGACTACACCCACCGCCTGCTCGATCACGCCTTGGCGCAGGCGAGCGAAGTCCCGCCGGCGGCCACCGCGTCGGCTAGCGAAGCGACGTTCCGTTCCGTCACCGATCTTCTCGCCGATAGCAGCCTGATCGAAGCAGAGGACGCGCAGGATGGCGAGGTAGGCGATCTCACGCGGGAGCCACTGTCATTTCCTGCCGGCCGCGACCTGCGCCTGCAAAACCTGGCGCGCGGCGACGAAGGCTTCCTGCTTGCGCTCGGCTATTCGACCCAGCGCGGTTTTGGCCGCAACCACCCCTTCGCCGGCGAAATCCGCTACGGCGAGGTCGAGGTCGAATTCTTTGCCGAGGATGTCGGATTCGCGGTGCCGCTCGGCATGGTTTCTCTGACCGAATGCCAGATGGTCAACCAATTTGCCGGCAGCGGTACGCAGGCTCCGCACTTCACGCGCGGCTACGGCCTCGCCTTTGGCCAGAGCGAGCGCAAGACCATGGCCATGGCGCTGGTCGACCGGGCGCTGCGCGCGCGAGAACTCGGCGAGGAAACCGGCGCGCCGGCGCAGGACGAGGAATTCGTCTTGAGCCATTCCGACAATGTGCAGGCCACCGGCTTTGTTGAGCATCTCAAGCTGCCGCACTACGTGGACTTCCAGGCCGAACTTGGGCTGCTGCGCCAGCTGCGCGCGGAATTCGCCGAGCGCGCCGCAGATAACCAAATCAGCGACACGCCGTTGCAGGACGCCGCCGAATGAGCGCACCGGTCTACAATTTCGCCTACCTCGACGAGCAAACCAAGCGGATGATCCGCCGCGCGATCCTCAAAGCGATCGCGATTCCCGGCTATCAGGTTCCCTTCGCCAGCCGCGAGATGCCCATGCCCTATGGCTGGGGCACCGGCGGCGTGCAGGTCACCGCCTCGATCCTCGGCCCCGAAGACGTACTCAAGGTGATCGATCAGGGCTCCGATGACACCACCAATGCGGTGTCGATCCGCAAGTTTTTCACCAAGACCGCGGGCGTGCGCACCACCACCAGCACTCTGGAAGCGACCGTCATTCAGACCCGCCATCGCATTCCGGAAACTCCGCTGAGCGAGACCCAGGTTCTGGTCTATCAGGTGCCGATCCCCGAGCCGCTGCGCTTTCTCGAGCCGCGCGAAACCGAAACGCGCCGCATGCACGCGCTGTCGGAATATGGGCTGATGCACGTGAAGCTCTACGAGGACATCGCGCGGCACGGCCATATCGCCACCACCTATGCCTATCCGGTGAAGGTCGACGAACGTTATGTCATGGACCCCTCGCCGATACCGAAATTCGACAATCCGAAGCTGAGCGATTGCCCAGCTTTGCAATTATTCGGGGCCGGCCGCGAAAAGCGTATTTATGCTATTCCACCCTACACGCGCGTGGTGTCGCTCGATTTCGAAGATCATCCGTTCCAGCCATATCGCCATGACGCGCAGTGCGAACTCTGCGGCGCTGCCGACAGCTACCTTGACGAAGTAATTACCGATGACCGCGGCAGCCGCATGTTCGTCTGCTCGGACACCGACTATTGCGAAACGCGCCGCGCCATGGGCTACGCCGCGCCGGCCCGCAATTCCGATGCGGAGCCGGCCCGTGATTGACCTCGACACAATTTCCATTCGTGCGGCAGATACCGGCGATCTGCCTGGCGTGCTGGCACTCTACGCGCAGCCCGATTTCGATGACGGGCACGTCCTACCGATTCACGAGGCCGAACGGCTCTTCGCGCACTTTTCCCGTTATCCCGATTACACGCTCTATGTCGCCGAGCAGGCCGGCCGCATCGTCGGCAGCTTCGCCCTGCTGATCATGGACAATCTCGGCCATCTCGGCGCGCCGTCGGCGATCATCGAGGACGTGGTGGTGGATCCCGCGCTCCAGGGCCACGGCGTAGGCCAGGCGATAATGAATTTTGCTGTCGCGCGGGCGCGTGACAAGCGCTGTTACAAAATATTGCTGTCGTCGAACGCCAAGCGCGAACGTGCGCATGCCTTCTACGAGCGGCTCGGTTTCGAGCGCCACGGTTACAGCTTTCGCCTCATGCTCGAACAGGTGCCAGCATGAACTTCATCGAGAACGAACAGCCGCTCCTGGTCGCGGAAGGATTGACGAAATGGTATGGCCGCCGGCTCGGCTGCCGCGACGCATCGTTCGAACTTTACGAGGGCGAAGTGATAGCGGTGGTCGGCGAGTCGGGCTCCGGCAAGACCACGCTGCTGCAACTGTTGTCGGGCCAGATCGAGCCCAGCGCCGGACAAATTCGCTACCGCTTGCGCGATGGAGCGATCGCTGATGTGTGGTCAATGAGCGAACCGATGCGGCGTTTCCTGTTCCGCACCGACTGGGGCTATGTGCATCAGGACCCGCAACTCGGCCTGCGCATGGGTGTCTCCGCCGGCGGCAATGTCGGCGAGCGGCTGATGGCGGTGGGGTGGCGCAACTATGGTGACATTCGCGGTGCTGCGACAGATTGGCTGGCACGCGTCGAAATTCCCGAAGACCGCATCGACGATACGCCCCGCGCCTATTCCGGCGGCATGCGTCAACGATTGCAGATCGCCCGCAATCTGGTGACCGCGCCGCGCCTGATCTTCATGGACGAACCGACCGGCGGTCTCGACGTCTCGGTGCAGGCCCGCCTGCTCGACTTGCTGCGAAGGATCGTCTCGGAGATGCGCATTGCTGTTATCGTGGTCACCCATGATCTGGCTGTCGCACGGCTGTTATCCAATCGAATCATGGTGATGAAGGAAGGCGAGGTCATCGAGCAGGGGCTCACCGATCAGGTGCTGGACGACCCGCACGCGCCCTACACCCAGTTGCTCGTCTCCTCGATCCTGCCGGCGTGAGGCTCATCATGGTCGCACTCGAACTTTCCGCGGTTGCAAAGACCTTCACCATGCACCTGCAGGGCGGTCTGCGCCTGGCCGTGTTGCACGGCGTGACCTTCGCCGCCGAGCCGGGACAATGCCTCGCCCTGACCGGACCGTCCGGCGCGGGGAAATCGTCGATTCTCAAGCTGATCTACGGCAACTACCGCTGCGACGCCGGAGCGATTCTGATTCGCAGCGACGGGGCCGTCGTCGATATCGCCAGCGCGGCGCCTCGGCAAATCCTGGGCGTGCGGCAGCGCGCGCTCGGCTATGTGACTCAATTCCTGCGCGCGGTGCCAAGGGTGTCGGCGCTCGACATCGTCGCCGAACCGCTGGTCATGAAGGCGGTGCCACGCGAGGCCGCCGCGGTATGTGCGGCCACGATGCTGCGGCGTTTCAATGTACCCGAGCGGCTATGGAGCCTGCCGCCAGCCACTTTCTCCGGCGGCGAGCAACAACGCATCAATCTCGCGCGCGGGCTGCTGCCGGAGCATCCGATTCTGCTGCTCGACGAGCCGACCGCTTCGCTCGACGCCGACAACCGTGCGGTCGTGGTCGACATCGTGCGTGAGCGCAAACGGCAAGGCGCCGCCATCGTCGCCATCGTGCACGACGACGACGTGCGCGAGGCGATCGCCGACGTCTGCGTCGACGTCACTCAATTTACGGCAGCCGCGTGAACGCCATGGCCGACATCGATACCATCGTCATCGACAATGCCCGAATCGTGCTCGCCGACCAGGTAATCGAGGGCGGCTATGTGGCGATAGAGAACGGCCGCATTGCGGAAATCGGCGATGGCACAGTGCCGGAGCGCGGCGTTGATTTTGGCGGCGATCTGTTGCTGCCCGGGTTGGTGGAACTGCACACCGATCATCTCGAGGCGCATGTGATGCCGCGCCCGAAAGTGCATTGGGACACGGTTGCCGCTGTCATCTCCTATGACGCGCAGATTGCCACCAGCGGCATCACCACTGTGCTCGATTCGCTGCGAGTCTGGCGCGAGGAAGGCGCCGAGGAAGTGGATGGCCAGGCCGGCACGCTGTCGCAAGCTATCGGACGCGCCCGCACCGCCGGTTTGCTGCGCATCGAGCATTTCCTGCATCTGCGCTGCGAAATTCCCATGCCGAATGTCGTTGGCGACGCCGCCGAGCTTATAGGCCGCCCGGATGTGCGGCTCATGTCGCTGATGGACCACACGCCTGGCCAACGGCAATTCCGCGATCCGGTGAAGCTGCGGGAATATTATCGCGGCAAAGGCGGCGGGATGAGCGACGCCGCGCTGGACACTCTCTTTGTCCGCCGCATCGAAAACCATGCCCAGTACGCGGAGCAGAACTACCAAGAGCTGATCGAACTCGCCGGCATGCACGGCACACCGCTCGCGAGCCACGACGATACGACGCCCGAGCATGTGCGACAGGCCATTCGCGACTGTGTCTCGATTGCGGAATTTCCGACCACGATGGAAGCCGCCACTGCTCTGCACCAAGCAGGCGTCAAGATCCTGATGGGTGCACCCAATCTGATCCGCGGCGGCTCGCATTCTGGCAATGTCGCGACTGCCGAACTCGCCCGCGCCGGCGCGCTCGATATCCTGTCATCGGATTATGTACCTTCGAGTTTGTTGCTGGCGGCACTGCGCCTTTCGGACAAGGCGGAGAATTTCGACCTTCCCGCCGCGATCCGCACCGTGAGCAAAACCCCCGCCGAGGTAGTCGGCTTGACCGACCGCGGCGAAATAGCGGTCGGCAAACGCGCCGATTTCATTCGCGTGCATCAGGTGGACGAAGCCGCCGCGGTGCGAGCCGTCTGGAGCGGGGGCCACCGGGTCGCATGAACGCGCCCGTAAGCGAATTCCCGGCTCGCAGGCGGGAGCTGATTGGCTCGGGCAGGTTTGTGCTTGTGGTCGGACCGAGCGGCGCCGGCAAGGACACTGTGATTGCCGGGGCAAAGGCGGCTTGTGGTAGGGATCCTACCATTATTTTCCCACGTCGGGTCGTCACCAGGCCAATTACCGACGCCGAGGATCACGACAGCCTGAGTGATTCAAGCTTCGATTGCGCGGTGAAGAACAACATGTTTGCCTTCTGGTGGCAGGCGCACGGTCTCAAATATGGGATTCCGCAATCCACCGGAAACGATATTCGCGCTGGGCGCACAGTCGTCTGCAACGTATCGCGAGGAATCGTTGCCGCGGTGCAGGCGCGCTACGCCCGCGTGGATGCCGTACTGGTGACCGCACCGCCAGATATCATATCTGCGCGGTTGACCGGCCGATCCCGGCAAACGGACGGTCCGCTCACGCAGCGGATCGAACGAAATGCCTCCTTCAAAGACTTCCGTCCTGATTACGTGATTGAAAATATCGGCACGGCCGATACGGCTGTGAAGACACTGCTTGATATGATCTACGCAAAGGCGCCTCTGCCGGCCGTCTATCAAGAATACCCGGGCGATAACCAACAGGATTAGCGACGCTGGTAAAGAAAATCGAACCAGCGGACCTTTTCTTTGGCGGCATCGCGGACGATTTTGGCATAATCGTCAATGCGACGTGTTGAACTTAATCGCATGGCGGAATTGAGATCCCAACTACGATCTTTGTCCCGGCGCAAGGTGCCGCTTATGAGCGAGGAATTTGCCTCGTTGAAAGAGGTAGGCACCAGACCGATGCAGCGCACTATCCCGATTGAACACCGAGATCGCCTAATTGCGGCTGGATACATTCGGGAAGTGGTGCGCCATTTCGGTGCTGTTAGTGCGCTTGCGTTGACAGGTGCGGGGTTAAGGCGATTAGAATCCGGCAAATAGGCAGCTTCTCTGATTGGAAAAAGCTGCGGTGGCGTGTGTGACGGCTTGTAATTGCGCGCAGTAGTAGCCCTTCGTTTAAGATTTTGGGACGATCAACTGTTACTATTTCAATTGGTTTCTAGACTCCTCTTCTAATTCTTCGATCTGCCTCAAGATGACGTGCCGCTGTGGCTCATCGGACGTTTGCGCTAATTGCAGCCGAAGCTGGCGCAGTTTTTCAGCTTGGCTGAAGTGCTCGCTCGTTGGGTCCGTCGGGCGCATCGTTGCCTCCGTTGTGCATCAGAGCGGGGTACTCTGTGGCGAGGCAGCATTGAACGCCGCTGTGGCTGCCTCGCGTGTGGCCTCGTAGCCTCAATCAGCGGAGTGCGGCGGCCCGCCGATCATGTTCGACGAGTTCGTGCACTTTATTTGCACGCAAATACTGTGGGAATGTTCTCCCGCTTGGCGATTTCCTTGGCAGAGTGAAGAGCGGCGGTGAACGAAAGATCACTCATGGCCATTGACGTGCCGTGAGGCACCGTAATGGTCACGCCAAGAGAATCTCTTTTTTGTTCGCTCTTTTCTCCGTACGTGACCAGCACGTAATTTTCTCCCGTGGGAATTTCGGTTGGTGACGAGATGTGTCTGATGTTTGCCATTGTCTTAAACTCCTCACATCGGCCGTACCTGAAAGATAACCAAGGCCGAGGAGACCGCATTGATGCGCATCAATGCAAAGCCGACGTGGATAAAAATATCATAACGCTTAAAACGCTGAATGTTCCTGTCCGCTGAACACCATTTGTGACAATTGAATGAACGATGAGTGTCACTAATGAACCGCCGAAACATCCACTGCTGCTTACACTTACAAATGGCACTCATATCGGTCAAAGGGCGAGACACAAATTAGCCCCGCAAAAGAGAAAACTTACATTGAATCGAAAATCTTACTGACGCGCTCATTGGCCACCGCCGTCCGTTAACGAAGGCAACAGCTACTAATGAAATAGTCCGGCACTAACCCGGCCTTATACCGGTAAGACGATCTGGAGCACGGGATATCATGCTAGCCGCCGAACACGAAGCAGCTGAAATTCTACGCCATATGCGTCTGAAAGCTTATGCGGTGCAGCACGCTAACGAATAAAGACTATAGTGCGCGTCGAAAAACGCTGGTCGGTGCCGAACGCTATTTGCGACAGTTGGATGAATGATCTGGCTTATTAATGAAATCGTCCGAAGATCCATTACTGTCAAAATGATCAGCAATAAGTACCATGCCAATGACTACGTAGAACACAAACAACATCAACATATTTCTGCCGCGTATGTTTTGGTCAGGCCGGTTTAATAAGCGACATTCGCGCGCATGGTATAATGCAGGCCGCAAAGTGATGGCGCGACCCGGAAAAGCAACCCCAGCCATGTTCCACTGGCCGGGGTTGTAAGGGGGCAAAGGGTCCAGGAGGGGAGCCTGGAATGTTGAAGATGAGCAGATGATCGTAACAATGCGATGACCGTTTTATGAAATTAGTTTGGGCCCGCGCTCTGCTGAACGTTTTATTCGCTGGCAGAAACGGTGTCGGCTGCGGCACAGGCACAGCCAGCGGTGTGGCATTTCTGACTCTTGCGGGAATTTTAAAGCCTTCCGGCCTGATTGATCACATGCCCCATCGTTGGACGAACCATGTCTTTATAAGATGCGTAATGGTTGCGTAGGCGAATAAACACCCTGCGAGAATAAACCAGTAAAGCGGCGGCAATGGCGTGAAGGCCAGCGCCTGCCCGATCCAGGTATAGGGCAGAGCAATGCCAATTGCACAGATGACAACGGTCGTTGCGATAAGGGCCGGACTAGCGCGGCTTTGCAGGAACGGAATCTTGGCGGTGCGTATAATATGGGTGATGAGTGTTTGCGTCAGCAAGGACTCTACAAACCACCCGGTGTGTGTACCGAAAACCTAAGC
>PMAF01000171.1 GCA_003152455.1 Hyphomicrobiales bacterium | reverse complement strand
GCAGCGGCGGCGGCGGCGGCAGCCGCTTCGGCGGCGGCCTTCAATTCTTCCGCATAACCGGACGGCGGCACCACCGTAACCAGCGTGATGTCGCCATGCGCGATCACGCGCACGTTCGGCGGCAGCTTGACGTCGCTGATGTGCTTGGAATGGTTGATGTCGAGCTCGGAAATATCGACGTCGATCGATTCAGGAATCGTCTCGACTGGGCACATCACCTCGATGGTGTGGGTGACGATGTTGACCGCGCCGCCGCGCTTGACGCCGGGCGACTGGTCGGCATTGAGCACCTTGACCGCGACGTTGACGCGGATGACGGCGCCTTCCGCCACGCGGAGGAAGTCCACGTGCATCGGCAGGTCTTTCACCGGATCGAGCTGGAAGTCGCGCGGGATCACGCGGTGCTTGGTGCCTTCCACGTCGATGTGAAACAGCGTGGTGAGGAAGCGCCCGGCATAGATGCGCTTGCGCAACTCGGCATGGTCCATCAGGACCATCTGCGGGGGCTTGTTCTCGCCGTAAATCACGCCCGGCACATTGCCGGAGCGACGTGCAGCCCGGGCGGCCCCCTTGCCGCCTTTCGGACGCACCGTCGCCTTCAATTCCAGGACGGTCGCCATGTTGAAACCCTCATCTAACCCAATGGAAAAGGCGGCATTTTCGGCCGCCTGCGAACGCAGCAAGCCTCCAGGGGTGCCGGGGGCTGCGTGTCGCGCGGGTTTATAGACGCGTGGGTCGCAAAGGGCAAGAAAAGGCGCGGATTAACTAATCGCCAGCCCGGGGCGCGCTTTTCTTGGCAACCTTATCGGCCGATTTGGCCTCCAGCGCCGCGATGCGCGTTTTCAGCGCCTCGTTTTCCTCGCGCGCCAGGCGGGCCATTTCCTTGACCGCCTCGAATTCCTCGCGCTGGACCACGTCGAGATCGCGCAGGATGCGCTCGGCCTGGCTGCGGAACAGGGTGTCGAATTCCTTGCGGACCCCTTGCGCAACCCCGGCGGCGTCGTTCATCAGACGCGCCATCTCGTCGAAAATACGGTTGTTGGTCTGGGTCATGCCTCGCCTCCGGATTCATCTTTACGCAGGGTATCGTCCGAAAACCGGCCCTTTTTTATTCGGATCATGCGGGTAACAATGGCGATCCCATCGTCCCACGGCAAGAGGCGGCGTGCTACCACTCCCCGCGGGCGCGCACCTGAAACCGGGTTCTGAAATGCCTCTGTTCGTCATTCCCTTTCCCGCCTTCGATCCGGTGCTGGTGCACCTCGGCCCGTTCGCCGTCCGCTGGTATGCGCTGGCCTATATCGTCGGCATCCTGCTCGGCTGGGTCTATGCCCGAGTCCTAATCCGCAACAAGGGTTTGTGGGGCGGGCCAGCGCCGATGACCCTCATCGACTTCGACGATTTCGTGGTCTGGGTGACGCTCGGCATTATCCTCGGCGGCCGCATCGGCTATGTGCTGTTCTATAACTTTCCGCTCTTTTCCGCCCACCCGATCGAGATCGTGCAACTGTGGAAGGGCGGCATGTCGTTCCACGGCGGCTTCACCGGCTGCGTCGTTGCGGTGGTGCTGTTCGCGCGCAATCGCGGCATTCCGATCCTCTCGCTCGGCGACATTACCTGCGCGGTCGGGCCGATCGGCCTGTTTCTCGGCCGCATCGCCAATTTCATCAACGGCGAATTATGGGGCCGCCCGACCGACGTGCCCTGGGCCATGGTGTTTCCCGGCGGCGGTCCGTTGCCGCGGCATCCGAGCCAGCTCTACGAGGCGACGCTCGAGGGGCTGGTGCTGCTGGCGGTGCTGGCGCTGCTGATCCGCATGGGCGCCCTGAAGCGGCCGGGCCTGATCGTCGGCAGCTTCGCCTGCTTCTATGCGGTCGCGCGCAGCACCTGCGAATTCTTCCGCGAGCCCGATGCCCAGCTTGGCTTCCTGTGGGGCGAAGCGACCATGGGGCAATTGCTGTCGATACCGTTGTTCATCGCCGGCCTCGGCTTCATCATCTACGCGCTGAAGCATCCGGCGCTGCGGAGCCAATGATGTCCGATACGCTGCAATTGGAAATGCTGCCATTGGAAGCCGATATCCGCCGGCGCATCGCGGCCGCCGGGCCGATGCCGGTCGACGAGTACATGTCGTTGTGCCTCGCCGATTCCGAACACGGCTATTACATCACGCACGATCCGTTCGGCGCCGGCGGCGACTTCATCACCGCGCCGGAAGTCAGCCAGATGTTCGGCGAGATGATCGGGCTTTGGATAGCCGCGGTCTGGAAGCAGATGGGCTCGCCGGAAAACCTGCGCGTCATCGAACTGGGGCCCGGCCGCGGCACCATGCTCAACGACGCGCTGCGCGCGGCCAAGGTGATGCCGAAATTCAGCGAAGCCGTGGTGGTCCATCTGGTCGAAATCAGCCCGGCGCTCGAAGCGCAGCAGCAGCGCACGCTGGAGCATTTGGAAACGCCGGTGTACTGGCATCCCGCGCTGGTCGACGTGCCCAAAGGCCCCGCCATCATACTTGCCAACGAATTTTTCGATGCGCTGCCGATCAATCAGGCGGTGAAGACGGAGCGAGGCTGGCACGAGCGCCAGGTTGAAATCGACGCCGACGGCAAACTCGCCTTCACCATCGCACCCGATCCGATCCCGCAGTTCGAACGCCTGTTGCCGCCGCCGCTCAACAGCGCGCCGGAGGGCGCGATCTTCGAATGGCGCACCAACAACGTCGCGATGGAGCTCGGCCGCCGCCTCGCCAACGACGGCGGCGCCGCGCTTGTCATCGACTATGGCCATGCCGAAAGCGCCGTCGGCGACACCTTCCAGGCGGTCGGCAAACACGCCTATGCCGACCCGCTCAGCGCGCCCGGCACCATCGATCTCACCGCCCATGTCGATTTTCAGGCGCTGGCGAACGCGGTGGAAGCCATGGGTGTCGAGGGCTATGGGCCGGTCACGCAGTCGCAATTCCTGCGCCGCCTCGGCATCTTGACGCGCGCCGCCTCGCTCAAGACCAAGTCGCGGGCAACGGACGCCGCCACCATCGATGCCGCGCTGAAACGCCTGATCAGCGAGGGCGAAGCCGGCATGGGTACGCTGTTCAAGGCCGCCGCCTTCGCGCACCCTTCGGTCGGCGCGCTGCCTGGTTTCGAGAACTAGGATGCTGCAGGCTCCATCGCTCGGTAAACTTGCCCGCATCCGCCACGGCTTCTTCACCCGCAGCGGCGGCGTCTCGCGCGGCGTCTATGCCACGCTCAATGGCGGCGTCGGCTCCAGCGATGCGCCCGATCATGTCGCGGAAAATCGCGCGCGCATGGCGGCGGCGCTGGGCGTGCAACCGGAGCGCCTGCTCACGCCCTATCAGATCCATTCGCCCGACGTCGTGGTCGCCGACGAGCCATGGACGCCGGAGGCCCGGCCGCGCGCCGACGCCATCGTCACCCGCGTGGCCCGGCTCGCCATCGGCGTATCCACCGCCGACTGCGGACCGCTGCTGCTGGCCGACGCGGAGGCGGGCGTAATCGGCGCGGCCCATGCCGGCTGGCGCGGCGCGCTCACCGGCGTGATCGAAGCGGTCGTCGCCGCCATGGAGAAACTTGGCGCCGAGCGCGGGCACATTGTGGCGGCGCTCGGCCCCGCCATCCGCCAGCCAAATTACGAGGTCGGGCCGGAATTCGTCGCCCGCTTCGTCGCGGCCGACGCCGACAATACGCGCTTCTTCGTGGCCTCGGAACGCGCCGGCCACGCCATGTTCGATCTCGCCGGCTATATCGCCGATCGGATACAACGCGCCGGCATTGTACAATTCGAGGACCTCGCGCTTTGCACCTTTGCCGAGCCCGAGCGCTTCTTCAGCTACCGCCGCACCACCAAGCAGGGCGAGCCCGATTATGGCCGGCACATCAACGCCATCGCGCTCGCCGAGTAAAGCCGCTGCGGCAATCCACCGCTTGTTCTGGACTCGCCGCCGTCTTAGCCGTTACGATCCATCCGGCCGAAAGCGTCAAAGACAAAAACAAGGCCCGCGGCAGAGGTGTCAATGCAGTGGCGTTTGTGCGGGCGCGCGCTGTGCGCGCTGCGGTGTATGTTCCGGCCTGGCCTGCTAATGGCTGCCGTCTGCGCGATGGCGCTCGCCGCCTGCAATCCCGACGATCATACCGCCGCCGCCGTGGGGCAGCCGCGCGGCGCCACGGTCGCCTTTGAATCCATCGACGGTCCGCCGCCCGGCCAATTCCATGAGCTGGTGCAGGCGCTCAACACCGAGGCCCAGACGCGCCGGCTGGCGGTGCTATCGCGCGAAAGTCCGTCGGCCTTTCGCGTGCGCGGGTACCTTTCCGCCAAGGTCTTCAAACGCGAGACGACGATTTCGTGGGTTTGGGACGTCTTCGACGGCGACGACCGGCGCGCTCTCCGCATTGCCGGCGAGGAAACCGCCAAGAACCGCCCTCACGACGCCTGGTCGGTCGCGGACGACGCGATGTTGCAGCGGATCGCCCACAGCAGCATGGACCAGCTCTCGGCCTTTTTGACATCGTCCGATGTCGCGCCCGGCACGCCCGACAGCGGGCCGCGCTTGGCGCTGGCGGGTGCGCCGGATTCCTCGCCCGAAGCGGCCGGCATCTTCCGCATTTTCCAGGCCAAGGCCGATCCGGCCCCGGCCGATTCCTCCGAAGTCCCGATGGCCGCGGGCCCGGTCCCGCTGCCGCTGCCGCTGCCGCGGCCGACGGTGGCTGCCGCTATTGCGGGCCGGGACAGGCTGGCGCTGGCGTCGGCGAGCCGCTGAGCCCGTTGACTTCATTCACCCTGTCCAAAAGCTCCGGGGCAACGGTTTGGACTCGTATTGCGAGCCCCTCCCCGCCTTGTTATGACCTGCGCGCCGGCACGCATGATCCCGAAAAGTGGGCACCGGTTTTCGGAAACGATCATGCGTAAACGAAGTGCCGGATAGAAGAGGATTTCGAGATGTCGGGCAAGAACGGGGCGATCAAGCTCGTCGCCGGCAACTCGAACCCTGCCTTGGCGCAGGCAATCGCCGAATACCTCAAGACCCCGCTGACCAAGGCCGTGGTGCGGCGGTTCGCCGACATGGAGATCTTCGTCGAAATTCAGGAAAACGTGCGCGGCGCGGACTGCTTCGTGATCCAGTCGACTTCGTTTCCGGCCAACGATCATCTGATGGAATTGCTGATCATCATAGACGCGCTGCGCCGTTCCTCGGCGCGCCGCATCACGGCGGTGATCCCCTATTTCGGCTACGCCAGGCAGGACCGCAAACCGGGCCCGCGCACGCCGATTTCGGCCAAGCTGGTGGCCAACCTGATCACGCGGGCCGGCGCCGACCGCGTCATGACGCTCGACCTGCACGCCGGGCAAATCCAGGGCTTCTTCGACATCCCGACCGACAATCTCTACGCCTCGCCGGTGATGGTGCGAGACATCCGCGAGAACTTCCAGCTCGACAACGTCATGGTCGTGTCGCCCGACGTCGGCGGCGTGGTGCGCGCGCGCGGGCTGGCCAAGCGCATCAACGCGCCGCTCGCCATCATCGACAAACGGCGCGAACGCGCCGGCGAATCCGAAGTGATGAACGTGATCGGCGACGTCGCCGGCTACACCTGCGTGCTGGTCGACGACATTGTCGATTCTGGCGGCACTTTGGTGAACGCGGCCGATGCCTTGCTCGAACAGAAGGCCAAGGCGGTCTACGCCTATATCAGCCACGGCGTGCTGTCGGGGGGGGCGGTGGCGCGCGTCGCCAAATCGCGGCTGAAAGAGCTGGTCATCACCGACTCGATACAGCCGACCAAGGAGCTGCTCGCCTCCGGCAATATCCGCGTGCTGCCGATCGCGAGCCTGATCGGCGAGGCCATCGGGCGCACCGCGACCGAGGAGTCGGTGTCGAGTCTGTTCGACTGACGGCGATTCGCGCGGCCGAGTTTTCCACAAAAAGATTCAACATACCGCCCGATTGCCTGTGGAGATTCCATTCCACGCGGTTGCCTATGACGGGCAAATCACGGCCCATTGGCCATCGATGATGCCTTTGGCGGGCTGAATCGCGTCGGATATAGTGAGTGGGCCAAGTGATTCGCTTCCGCCGTCAAGGCGTCCCCGTATCCCCTGCGTCAAATCCGGTCGGCTGTACCGTGCGCGTGGCGTGCGTTCCCTTCTCGATTCGGCAAAGCGGAGACGTCATGCCCCAAATCGCCCTCGCGGAAGAATCCTGGATCAACCCCCTCGACGTGGTCGAGCGTCTGGCGGCGAGACACGACTGGGCGTTCGAGCGCGCCAGCGACGACGAAATCACCATCCTGGTCACCGGCAAGTGGACCGACTACCAGGTCTCCTACACCTGGATGGGCGACATCGAGGCGCTGCATCTCGCCTGCGCCTTCGACCTCCGGGTGCCCGAGCGCCGGCGCGGCGAAGTGCAGGCGCTGATCTCGCTCATCAACGAGCGGCTGTGGGTCGGCCATTTCGATCTGTGGACCAACGAAGGCATCCTGATGTTCCGCCACGCGCTGGTGCTGGCGGGCGGCACGGAAGCCTCCGGCAAGCAGTGCGAGGCGGTGCTCGGCAGCGCGCTCGACGCCTGCGAGCGCCATTTCACCGCCTTCCAGTTCGTGGTCTGGGCCGGCAAGAGCGCGCGCGAGGCGCTCGACGCCGCCATGTTCGACACCTCGGGCGAGGCTTAGCCCCTATCATGGCCGGGCTTATGCCGGGCATGACTTAGAATTTGTCGATATCATCGCAAGATGAAAAAACCCTCGGCCGAAAAAGCGCTCGCCAAAATCTCCGGCTCTCTCGTTCTTGTCGGCGCCGGCAAGATGGGCTCGGCCATGCTGGATGGCTGGCTGGCGCGCGGGCTACATCCGAAAAAGCTGGTGGTGATCGAGCCGGAGCCGGGCAACGCCGTGAAGGCGCTGGCGCGGCGCGGCGTCACGCTCAACCCGAAGGGCAACGCCGCCGCGGCGTCGGCCATCGTGATCGCCGTCAAGCCGCAGACCGCGCCCGACGCGGTGCCGCCGCTTAGCCCTTATGCCGGCAAGAACACGCTGGTGCTCTCGATCATGGCCGGGCGAACCATCGGCTTTTTTGAAACATCGCTGCCGCCCGGCGCGGCGATCGTGCGCGCCATGCCGAACACGCCGGCTGCGATCGGCCGCGGCATCGCCGTCGCCTGCCCGAACGCCCACGTCTCCGCCCGCCAGCGCAAGCTCGCCGGCGATTTGCTCGCCGCCATCGGCACAGTCGAATGGGTCACCGACGAGACGCTGATGGACGCGGTCACCGCGCTCTCCGGCTCCGGCCCGGCCTATGTGTTCCTGTTGGCGGAGGCGATGACCAAAGCCGGCATCGCCGCCGGGCTGCCGGCCGCGCTCGCCGGCCGCCTCGCGCGCGAAACCGTCGCCGGCTCCGGCGAACTTCTGCATCGCTCCGAACTCGATGCCGCCACGTTGCGCCAGAACGTCACGTCGCCCGGCGGCACCACTGCCGCCGCGCTCGAGGTGCTGATGGGACCGGGCGGTTTCGACGCCTTGCTGACCAGGGCCATCGCCGCCGCCACAAGGCGTTCCCGCCAGCTTGCGGGCTAGGTCCCTGCCCTAGAACCGGCGCCTTTGCGGGCCTAGATTAAGGGCAACGGAACAATCCGCAGGAGGCCGCCATGGCCCGCAAGCCGAAGAAGCAACGCCGCGCGCAAACCCAGGCCGCAACCGCCCGCGGCACATCCGACCGCGACAAGGCGATCGACGCTTTGATGGCGCTGCTCGGCGAGCATTCCTTCGAGCAGGTCGGGCTCGCCGAGGTTGCCGGCCGCGCCGGGCTGAAGCTGTCGCAACTGCGCGCCGAATTCGGCTCCACGCTGGCGATCGTCGCCGCCCACATCAAGGACATCGACCGCGCGGTGCTCGCCGGCGGCGCGGCCGACATGATCGACGAGCCGGCGCGCGAGGCTTTGTTCGACGTGCTGATGCGCCGTCTGGAGGCGCTGGCGCCCTACAAGGAAGCGGTGCGCTCGCTGTTGCGTTCGGCGCGGCGCATTCCGGGTCTCGCGCTGGCGCTCAACGCCATGGCCGTGCGCTCGCAAGCGTGGATGCTGGAGGCCGCCGGCATCGGCGCGTCCGGCCCGAAAGGCGCGTTGCTCGCGCAAGGCGCCGCGCTGATGTTCGCCCGCGTGCTGCGGGTCTGGCTCGACGACGACGAACCCGGCCTCGACCGCACCATGGCCGCGCTCGGACGTGGGCTTGCCAGCGCCGAGCGCTGGGCCGGCTTCCTCGACGACCTATGCTCGCTGCCGAAATGCATCGGGCGCGGCGCACGCCGCCGCCGCGGGCGAGACGAGGAAGAAGAAGCCGAAGCGGCCTAAACCGGCACCCGGACCGTCGCCCTTAGACCCCCCAGCGGGCTATCGCCGAGCGTGATATCGCCGCCGTGGGAGCGCGCGATGTCGCGCGCGATCGCCAAGCCCAAACCCGTGCCGCCCTGGTCCTGATTGCGCGCGTCGTCGAGCCGCAGGAACGGCTTAAACACGTCCTCGCGCATGTCCGGCGGTATGCCCGGCCCGTCGTCGTCGACGGTGACGGTGAGATAGCGGTGATCGCGGTGGCCGGTGATGGAAATCGACGGCGCGAAACGGGCGGCGTTCGACACCAGATTGCCGAGGCAACGCTTGAACGCGGCCGCCCGCACGGTGACGATCGGCGGCCCGTGGAACACCACGCTCGCTTGGTGGCCGTTGCGCTCGGCGTCGTCCTTGAGCTCCTCTAGGAAAGCCGCCATGTCGGTAGGCTCGGCGCTTTCGCCGAGATCGCCGCGCGCGAAGGCGAGATAGGCCTCCAGCATGCGCGCCATCTCGTCGACGTCTTTCTTCATCGCCTCCACTTCCGGCGTCTTTTTCCGGATCAACGCCAGTTCGAGCTTGAAGCGCGTGAGCACGGTGCGCAGATCGTGCGAGACCCCGGCCAGCATCGCGGTGCGTTGCTCGATCGCGCGCTCGATGCGCGTCTTCATCTCGATGAAAGCCTGCGCCGCGCGCCGCACCTCGCGCGCGCCGCGCGGCCGGTAATTCGGCACTTCGCGGCCTTTGCCGAAGCTTTCGGCGGCGTCCGCCAGCTTGAGGATCGGCTTGATCTGGTTGCGCAGGAAGATGATGGCGACGCCGATCAGCACCAGCGAGGTGCCGACCATCCAGAGCAGAAAGATCTCCGAATTCGACGCGTAAGCCGCGCTGCGGCGCGCGAACACCCGCATCACCGTATTGTCGAGTTGGACGCGGATCTCGACCAACGCCGACTTGCCGACGGTGTCGATCCAGAACGGCCTGGCGATCTGCTTGCGCAGTTCCTCCGACAGCGTCTGGTCGAGCAGCGAGAAGAAGGGCTTGGGCCCCGGCGGCGGCATATCGCTGAGCGGCAGGAAATCGACCACCAGGCCGAGCCGGTCCTGCGCGATGCGGCGGATCTGCGCCCGGTCGGCGTCCTGCGGATAGCCGCGGTAAATGTCGATCAGCGCGGCGATGTCGGCCACCACGCCGGCGGACAGCCGCTGCGTGACGACGTTCCAATGCCGCTCCATGAACACGAAGGCGACCACCGACTGCAGGATCACCATCGGCAAAATGATGATGAGCAACGCGCGCGCGAACAGGCCCTTCGGCATCACGCTGTTGAGCCAGCGGCTGAGCCGCCGCCAGCCGTCCGGGATGCGGCCGAGCACGGCGTGGATGCGGCGGATCGGCGGAATCGCGTCGTACCAGCGCCAGGCATCCGCGACACGGCCGAACGCCGTGCGGATGCTGCGGATGCCGGTATCGATGCTGGTCATGTGCTGGTCACCAGCCGGTAGCCGACGCCGCGCACGGTCTGGACGAACAGCGGATTGGTCGGATTGCGCTCGATCTTGCGGCGCAGCCGGTTGACCTGCACGTCGACCGCGCGCTCCGAAACCGAACCGCCACTTCCGGCGAGCGCCAGCCGCGACACGGTTTCGCCCGGCGTAGCGGTCAGGACGCGTAGCATCTCGCGCTCGCGGTCGGTCAGCCGGATGACCTCCTCGCCTTTGCGCAGTTCGCCGCGGCTCAAATGATAGACGAACGGCCCGAAGCGCACCGATTCCACCGGCGGCGCGGCCGCCGGCTGCGTGCGCTTGAGAATATTGGCGATGCGCAGCGACAATTCGCGCGGCTCGAACGGCTTCGACAGATAATCGTCGGCGCCCATCTCGAGACCCTTGATTCGGCTTGCGGCGGCGTCGCGCGCGGTCAGCATTAAAATCGGCACGCTCGACGAGCCGCGCAGCGACTTGGCGAAGTCGAAGCCGTTTTCGCCCGGCATCATCACGTCGAGAATGAGCAGGTCGAAGCTCAGGCCGTTGAGCTTGGCGCGCGCGTCGGCGGCGGTCTCGGCCGTGGTCACGCGGTAGCCCTCGCCCGACAGAAAGCGCGACAGCAGGTCGCGAATGCGGCGGTCATCGTCAACCACCAGCAGATGCGGCGCATCGTCGGAAACCGCGTCGGGCAGCATCATCACGGCGCTCCTCCCGCTAGCCCCGCCGGGCGGTGCGCTCGGCGCGCGCGATCAGCCGCAGCACGTCGTCGCGATTGTCGGCGTCGGTCATAGCAGTCAGAAAACGCCGCGCCGCCTCGTGCGCGCCGGGGCCGAGTTCGGCGAAGGCGCGGGTGATGCGCTGCGTCTGCAGGCCGGCGAGCTTGAGCGCCAGCGCCTCGCCCTTCGGCGTCACGTACAGGAGACGCTGACGGCGGTCCTGCGCGCCTTCCTTCTGCAGCACGAAGTCCTGGTCGACCAGTTGCTTGAGCACGCGGCCGAGCGACTGCTTGGTGATGTTGAGGATCTCCAACAGGTCGGCGACCTTCATGCCGGGATTGCGGTTGACGAAATGCAGCACCCGGTGATGGGCGCGGCCGAAGCCGAGTTTCGACAACACCTCGTCCGGATCGCCGACGAAATCGCGGTAGGCGAAGAACAACAATTCGATGATGTCCCAGATCGGTTCCGACGCGGCCGCGGCCGCGCCGGTTGCACCCGGGCGCTCGGCCAAGCCATTGACGATTTTCGGACTCATATTTATGTCAGCCATGTTGACATATTTTGGTTTTATGTTACAAAAACGGTGCCAGGGACGAAAGGATCGTACCAAACGGCCCTTTTACCGGCAGTGCGCCGATAGGACCGGTCCGGCCCCATTCATACCGGGTGTTGCCCCCCGACGCAAAGTATTGGATAGACGCGAAAAATGCGCCATGACGGCGGCAAAAGAGGCCGACAGGTCCGGCGAATTGGAGGAGGAAGCGATGGCTGCGCAGTCCTATGACGGGCTCGAAGGGGTCATCTGGTACGACGGCAAACTGGTGCCCTGGGGTGAGGCCAATCTGCATGTGCTCAGCCACGGCCTGCATTATGCGAGCGCGGTGTTCGAAGGCGAGCGCGCCTATAGCAGCCAGATCTTCAAGAGCACCGAACATTCCGAGCGGCTGAAGCGCTCCGCCCAGATCCTCGATTTCGAAATCCCGTACTCGGTCGCCGAGATCGACGCCGCCAAGAAGCTGGTGCTGGAGAAGAACGGCAAGCGGGAAGCCTATGTGCGCCCGATCGCCTGGCGCGGCTCGGAGATGATGGGCGTCTCCGCGCAGAACAACAAAATCCACCTCGCCATCGCCAGCTGGGAGTGGCCGAGCTATTTCGATCCCGAGCAGCGGCTCAAGGGCATCCGCCTCGATCTCGCCGACTATCGCCGGCCTGATCCGAAGACCGCGCCCTGCCGCGCCAAGGCCGCCGGCCTCTATATGATCTGCACCATCTCTAAGCACGCGGCCGAGCGCAAAGGCTATGCCGACGCCATGATGCTGGATTGGGAAGGCCGCGTCGCCGAATGCACCGGCGCCAATATCTTCTTCGCCAAGGACGGCAAGATCCACACCCCGCTCGCCGACTGCTTCCTCGACGGTCTCACCCGCCAGACCGTGATCGGGCTGGCGCGCAAGCGCGGCTTCGAGGTGATCGAACGCCGCATATTGCCCGACGAACTCACCGAAATGTCGGAATGCTTCATCACCGGTTCGGCGGCGGAAGTCACCGCGGTGTCCGAGATCGCCCACTGGAATTTCAATCCCGGCGGCATCACCAAGCAGTTGATGGACGACTACACCGCCGAGGTGAAGCCGAAGGGCAAAGCCGCGGCGGCTTGACGATCAAATCGCTTTTTTGACCGCGGCGGCCTGCGGCCCCGGCCGCAGCAGCGTGACGTAGCGCACGCGATTATGCGCGACAAAGCGGTCCATGCGCTCGTCCAGCACACGGAACCGGCTCTCGGAAGCGTGCCGCAACAACAGCGTGCGGTCGGGAGCGAAGGCGACCAAACCGGCGTGGAAATAATCGAGGTTCGGCCGTCGGCTCACGAAGCCGCCGATATCGCCGGTTTCCAGTTGCGCCTTGTGGGCGAGAAAAACGGCGCTCGGGATGACGCGCATCGCAAATCGCCGCCTGGAGAGTCCCTTCTGCGAATCGACCGTCTTTTCGATGTCGACGGCGCCGTCCATGCCGATCCAGCGGCAGGTTTTGTTCTCGACGTTGCGCTGGCACCATTCGAAGAAATAGTGATTGCGCTCGAACCAATTCACGAAGCCGTGGCGATAGCGAATCTCGCGCAAGGCCGTCTCGAACTCCGGCAGATCGCGCGCGCGCGCGGCGGCTAGCACGGTTTCGCAGAACGTGACGCAATCGAAGGCATCGTCGCGCAGCACGAACTGTTCCGGCCGCCGCGGCCCGCCGATCAGCGTATAGGCGCGGTAGCGCGTGCCGCGCAGCGCGGCGGAGATGAAGTCGATACGCTGGGAAATCGTCTCGAGCTTGCGCGCTTCGGCGATAAGCCGTTCGATGCGCGCTTCGCCGGCGGCACTCGGGGTGACGCCCGCGGCCAAAAGCGCGCCGCCCGCGAGAATTCGCAGCACATCGCGCCGGCTTGAGTCCCCCCGCGAGCATGAGATCATCCAGTCCCGCCTCGACGGCGCATCAATCCCGCACCACCACCAGCCGGTCGGTGCCGGATTCAGCGCCCCAGACTTCGTTCGCACGGCCGAGCAGCTGGCCCACCGAGGCGCCGCGCCGGGTGCTCGGGAAACTCTCGAACGTCTCGCTGGCCGGGTCGAAGCGCACGATGGCGTTGGCGACCCAATCGCTGAGCCAGACCTTGTCCTTGTCGTCGACATAGACCGCGTAGCAGCCGTTGCCGCTCTTCGGCAGGCTCCACACTTTCCAGGTCTTGGCTGCCGGATCGAACCGGCAGACCTCACCGGTATTCCAGAAGCTCACCCATAGCAGCCCCTTGGAGTCTGACCAGATGCGGCGCGGACCGACGCCGGGCTTGGGCGGCGGCACCATCAGCGCATCGCCGCTCACGGTGTCGATCTTCACGATGTGATCGCCGGCGAGCGAGGCGTACCAGACGTCGCCATTGGGCGTGGTGGTGATGCCGTAGGGGCCGACGCCCTTGGGCGCCTTCCAGGCCTCGACCTTGCCGGTGGCCGGATCGACCCGGCCATAGACGCCGTTCTGGCCGGTGAACCAAAGGATGCCCTTGCGGTCGAAGGTGGCGGTGTTGAGGTTGGCGTCGGGGAAATTCTCCGGCAGCGGAAACAGCTTCACCGCCCGGGTCGCGGGGTCGACCCGCGCGATGGCGTTCTGCCCGCCCTCGGTGACCCAGGCGGCGCGGTCGGGGCCGACGATCACGCCGTGCGGCGCCGCGCCGGCGCCAAGGAGAATCTGCGTCGTCTTGCCGGTTTTCGGATCGAGGATGCCGATCGCGCCCTGGCTTTGCGCGGTGTACCAGACCGTGCCGTCCGGCGCCGGCGCCACGTCATGCGGATGCGCGCCGCGCGGCACGTCGTAATATTTGACGTCCGCCGCCGGCGCCGGCGTGAGCCCGAGCGCAAGCACCGTCGCCGCCGCGACAAGGATCGGAACCATGTTTTCTCCCCAGCGCAGCCTATCGCGTTGGCGCATGATCTTGTCCGAAATCCACTTATCGAGACTGCGCTCCGTCATTCGGCCGCCTGCCGGCCGCCTTTTGTCCAGCGCCCAGCCGCCGCGTCGTCGGTCGCCTTGGCTTCCACCCAGGTTTTCTCGCTGGCCTTCTCGACCTGTTTCCAGAACGGCGCGTGCGTCTTCAAATAGTCCATCAGGAATTCAGCGGCCGCGAACGCCGCTTCGCGATGCGAGGACACGGTCGCCACCAGCACGATGTCCTCGCCCGGCTCGATGCGGCCGTAGCGATGAATGACGGTGACGCCCATCAGCGGCCAGCGGGTTTTCGCCTCTTCGACGTGGCGCCCTATCTCGGCTTCGGCCATGCCGGGATAATGCTCGAGCGTAAGCGCGGCGATCGGCGCGCCCGCTTCGTCGCCGCGGCAAATGCCGGTGAAGGTTACCAGCGCGCCGACGTCGGTCCGCCCGCCGGTGAGCTTTTTTGCCTCGGCGGCGGCATCGAACGGCTCGCGCTGCAAGCGCACGGTGGATGGGGCGGTCATGGCGCCAATGTAGCGCGCCCGCGCCGTCGAGGCTATCCGCCGGTCATTGGCGGGAAAAAGGCGATCTCGGAGGCCCCTTGGATCGGCGCCTGCGCCTTCACGTGGGTGCGGTCGATGGCGGCGCGGATCACCTTGGGGTTCTCGAAAGCGTGAGCGTATTCCTCGCCGCGCGAACAAAGCCACGTCATCAATTCGCCGACCGTGACCACAGCGGCAGGAACCTCGACGTCTTCCTCTGGCTTGCCGACGCGCTCGCGCACCCAGGCAAAATAGCGCAATTTAATGGTCATTTTTCCCGCGCATGATCTTGTCCGAAAACCGGTTCCCACTTTTCGGGATCATGCGCTAATCCATCATATATCTCAGCCCGGCACGCATATAGTCCCAGCCGGTGTAGAGCGTCACGATCGCCGACAGCCACAGCAGCGCGATGCCGATCTGGGTGGTCGCCGGGAGAATAATATCGCCGGCGTCGCCCGCGATCAGGAATCCGATCGCCACCATTTGCGCGATGGTCTTCCACTTGGCGAGCCGCGTCACCGGCACGCCGACGCGGAGCTCGGCCAGATATTCGCGCAGGCCCGACACCAGGATTTCACGGCACAGGATGATCACCGCCGCAAACAGCGACCAGCCGCGGATGGTGCCCTCGGCCGCCAGCATCAACAGGCAGGACGCCACCAGCAATTTGTCGGCAATCGGGTCGAGCATGCGGCCGAGCGAGGACTGCTGGCCCCACATGCGGGCGAAATAGCCGTCGAGAATGTCGGTTATGCCGGCGGCGATAAAGACGGCCAGCGCCAGCCAGCGCAGCCACAGCCCGCCGCCCAGGATGCTCTGCCAATACATCAGCCCCACCACCACCGGCACGGCAGCGATGCGCCCATAGGTCAGCAGGTTCGGCAGCGCAAGCGGACGCGCCGGCAACGGTCGGGAACTGAAGGCATTCATCGGGCACAAGGAACACCCGCGCCGCCGCGAGGTCAACGGCCGCGTTCGGCGGTCCCCCGCTGATTCTCCTGGGTCGGCGGCTTATTGGATGGGGGGCTTTGGCAGGCGGCTTTTGCCCGGCTCCATCACGAAAGTCTGATCGAGCGAATACCACTCGCCGGTCACGTCGGATGCGGGCGCCGGCCCGTCGTGCCGCACATAGTTCCCGACCAGCGCGCGCGTGACGCCGAACTGCACGTCGGTTTCCAGCCGCTCGTCGTCGTTGACGTAGATCTGCGAGATCAGCGTCTTGAAGCCGGGCTTGAAGATCAGGAAGTGTAAGTGGGCGGGGCGGTAGTGATGCCGCCCGGTGGCGCGCACCAGGTCGCCGACCGGACCGTCGATCGGGATCGGATAGCCGGCAGGTTTCACGCTGCGGAAGCCGAAATGGCCCTCCGCGTCGGTAATGAATTTGCCGCGCAGGTTCATGTCGGCCTGCTTGGGATCCTGCTGCTCGTAGAAACCTTCCGGCGAGGAATGCCAGACGTCGACCTCGGCGCCTTCGATCGGCTTGCCTTCGCCGTCGCGCAGCGTGCACTGGACGAACAGCGCCGGTCCCGGCGTCGGCGAGCGCACGATCGAGCCGCCGTTTTCGGTACGCGGCGAGTTCAGGCGCCAGAACGGCCCCAGCAGGTTGGCCGTGGTCTCGGTCTGCCCGTTGTTGCCGTTGTTGAGCAGGCAGATCAGCGTGGAGAAGCCGAGCGAGCCCGACATCAGCACCGTTTCATTGTGGGTGTCGGTGGTTTTCTTGCCGAGCGCGGTGACAAAGCCCACCGCCTTCTCGAATTCCTCCTCGGTCAGATGCACGTCGCGCGCAAAAGCGTGCAGGTGTTTCACCAGCGCGGCTAGAATTTCGCGCACGCGCGGGTCCGCCGTGTTCTTGAATGCATCCACCACCACGTCGGTGATGTCTTCCTGCCGCTTGATGAGCATTGCCCTGCCTATTGCGCTGTCTGTTCGTGAAAGAACTCATATATCTTTCGCGCCGTCTCCGCATTAATTCCCGGCACCAAAGCGAGATCGGGCAGGCTGGCGCGCTCGATCGCCTTCAGCGTTCCGAAATGGCGCAGCAGCGCGCGCTTGCGCGTCGGCCCGATGCCGGGGATTTCCTGCAAGCCGGCCTCGCGGATGTCCTTCTTGCGCCGCGTGCGGTGCGAGCCGATGGCGAAACGGTGCGCTTCGTCGCGCAGCCGTTCGATGAAATAGAGCAGCGGATCGCGCGGCGGCAGCTTGAACGGCGCGCGGCCGGGCATGAAGAAAGTCTCGCGCCCCGCATCGCGGTCCGGCCCCTTGGCGATGGCGACCAACGGCACGCCGGTCACGCCCATGGCGGCGAGCGTTTCGGCCGCCGCGTTGAGCTGCCCCTGCCCGCCGTCGATCAGCACCAGATCGGGCCAGGGCTGATCGTCGCCCTCGTCCGGCTCGCCGGAGAGCACGGCGGCGAGCGCGGCATCGGCGGTCAGGCGCGAATTCTCCTCCAGCAGCCGCTTGAATCTCCGCTGCAAAACCTCGCGCAACATGCCGTAGTCGTCGCCGGCTTTGAGCTCCTGCGAGCGGATGTTGAACTTGCGGTACTGGTTCTTGCGGAAGCCTTCCGGCCCCGCCACCACCATGGCGCCGACCGGGTTGCTGCCGGCGATATGGCTGTTGTCATAGACCTCGATGCGGCGCGGCTCGCGCGGCAGCGCGAAAGTCTCGGTCAGCGCCTTCAGAAGCTTCTGCTGCGACGACGTGTCGGCGAGCTTGCGCGCCAGCGCCTCGCGCGCATTGGCGAGCGCGTGCAGCACCAGTTCCTTACGCTCGCCCCGCTGCGGCACGCCGACCTCGACCTTGCGCCCGCTCTTGGCCGTAAGCGCGGCAGCGAGCAGCGCGCGTTCGTCGAAGTCGTGCGACACCAGCACCAGCCGCGGCGGCGGCTTGTCGTCGTAGAACTGCGCCAGGAACGCGCTCAACACCTCGGCCGCGCCGAGCGCGCGGTCGGCCTTCGGAAAATAAGCGCGGTTGCCCCAGTTCTGGCCGGTGCGGAAGAAGAACACCTCAATGCCGGTGTAGCCGCCGGCCTGATGCACGGCGAACACGTCGGCCTCCTCCAGCGTGCGCGGGTTGATGCCCTGATGCGACGTGATCGCCGACAGCGCCGCCAGCCGATCGCGGTAGATCGCCGCGCGCTCGAAATCGAGCGCCGCCGCCGCGGTGTCCATTTCCACCGCCATCTCCTTCTGCACCAGACGGCTGCGGCCGGAGAGGAATTCGTTGGCCTCGCGCACCAGCTCGGCATAGCCGGCGAAGTCGATCTCCTGCGTGCAAGGCGCCGAGCAGCGCTTGATCTGATAGAGCAGGCAGGGCCGCGTGCGCGCCTCGAAAAACGAATCCGAGCAGGAGCGTAGCAGGAACGCGCGCTGCAGCGCGTTGATGGTACGGTTGACCGCGCCGGCATTGGCGAACGGCCCGTAATAATGCCCCGCCCGCGTGCGCGCGCCGCGATGCTTGAGGATCTGCGGCGCCCAGTGATCGGACGTGATGAGGATGAAGGGAAACGACTTGTCGTCGCGAAGCAGCACGTTGAAGCGCGGGCGGAGCCGCTTGATCAAGTTAGCTTCCAGCAGCAGCGCCTCGGTTTCGGTCTTAGTGGTGACGAACTCCATCGTCACCGTGCCGGAGATCATGCGCACGATGCGGCTGTCGTGCCCGGTCGGCCGCGTATAAGCGGTGACCCGCTTCTTGATATTTTTTGCCTTGCCGACATAGAGCACCTCACCCCGCGCATCGATCATGCGATAGACGCCGGGCCGCGATGGTGCGTGCTTGACCGCGCGCAAAATCGCGGCGCGGCCGGCGGCCAGCGTGCCGGGAGGCTGCTCCGCCTGCTCCAGCTCGGGCAGCGCCTGCTCGTCGTCCTCCTCGCGCAGGTCGCTCGCCGGGTCGATGTCTTTGGGCGTGCCGTTCATGGGAATTGGGGTGTCTACTCTTCAAAAGATATTGGTGACCAGCGGTTGGTCAATGTCCTAAGCACCAATTCCAGACTCTTGTATCACGCCAAGTGAGATGATCGCTGTCTCGCGGAGACAAACGGCCGCACGGACCGTTGAACAGCGCAAATATTGCCGATATCGTGCCTATCAAACGAAATCATAAGAACCGACGGCCAACGCCGGTACATCAGGGAGAGAAATCGTGACAGACACGTCGAGCCCGTCAGGGCTCTCGCGCGCAGCCTGCTGGCCGGTTTGGCGGCGGCCCCGATCATCACGGCTTCGGCTGAACAAGGTGTTGCGCAGACAGCCGGGGCCGAGCTGGACGCCGCAGCAGACGTAGACCGCGCTGAAGGACGCCAAAGGCACCAAGCTGGTGCTGCTCGGCACCGCCGCCGGCCCCGTGCCCGGCCGCTCGCGGATGATGACCTCGCACCTCATGCTGAGCAACGGCGCGGCCTATGTGCTCGATTGCGGCATGGGCGTCACCGACCAATACGCGCGAACCGGCATTCCGTTCAACGCGCTCAAGTCGATCTTCATCACGCATCACCACGCCGACCATAATATCGAATACGGCCCCCAGCTGGTCGTCGGCTGGATTCAAGGGTTCCCGCTCGACATCCGCGCCTTCGGGCCGCCGCCGCTCAAGCAGATGACCGACGATTTCATGCGCGCCTACAAGCAGACGATCGATTTCTGGGCGGAAGACTTCCACATGAAGCCGCTCGCCAAGGTCGAGGTGAAGGAAATTTCCGGCGCCGGCCCGGTGATGCAGGACGACAACGTCAAGGTCTCCGCGATCGTGGTCGAGCATCCGCCGGTGAAGCCGGCGCTCGCCTACCGCTTCGATTTCAAAGATCGCTCGATCGCGTTTTCCGGCGACACCGCGCCGCTCGAAGCGGTCGCCAAGATGGCCAAGGGCGCCGACGTGCTGGTGCACGAGACCATGTACGTGCCGGCGGTGAGAAATAAATCAAAGACCAGATCGCCATGGGCCGGCCGGTCAAGTTCGAGGCCTTCATGGCGCACATGAAGGCCGACCGCACGCCGATCGAAGACGTTGGCCGCATCGCCGNNAGCATCACCGACGACACCTGGCGCGCGCCGGCGGCGAAGTATTTCAAGGGCGAAATTATTGTTGGGAAGGACCCAATGGTGGTTTGAGCGCTCGGGGACGCACGTCGGCTTCGAGTTATTAGCGGACATTTGCTAACGCGGCGCGCGCTTCCGCATTGAGCCGATGCCGGACGAGCCGCAATTTCTTGACATTCGCTTTGGCGACCTCAGTGCGGCTCGATCAGCTCAAGCCTGTTGCCGAATGGATCCTCGACGTGGCGCCGGTCGCAGCCCTCGATCGGCTCGTCTTCGGTCACCTTGTAGCCGGCCTGTTTCAACTTCGTCTCGAGACCGGCCAGGCCGTCGACGATGAAGGCGGGATGCGCCTTACGCGCCGCAATGAAATTCTTGTCAACGCCAAGATGGACCGTCACCGGACCGCTTTCGAACCAGCAGCCGCCGCGCTCCGCAAGCTGCGGCGGCTTCGCTTTTTCCACAAAACCCAGCACGCCGCTGTAAAACGCGCGGGCCTCTTGCTCCCGGCCCGCCGGCATTGCAATCAATATATGGTCGATCCGGCGAACTGGCATGACACACCTCGTCGTTGCGTCGTTCGACGCCTTTATCCCATGATCGAATATCGACCGTCGATAGGGATTGCCGGGCCGGTCACAGGCCCGATAAGGTCCAGCCACCATGTCGATCACGACCCACGACGCGCCCAAGAAAACGCCAAAGCAAATGCCCCAGCAAGCGCGCCAGCCGCAAGGCTTTACCGGCGGCATCGCATCGGTTGCGGACGACCGGCTCTACGCGCTGCAAAACCCTTTCGCGCTCGACGGCCGGGTCAGCGCCTATCCGGCGAGCGCCCGGGGCTTTTCGGTGGCGAACAGCTACCTGCTGACGCAGCCCGACGCCGCGATGCTGATCGACACCGGCTTCGGCAAGGATGAGCCGGCAATCCGGGCGCAGATCGAGCGGCTGATCGCGCCCCGGCTGCCGCTGTCGATGTTTCCGCTGCGGCTCAACGAATTCATGTCGATCAACAACGTCGAGAGCTTCGCGGCGCACTTCAACATCGACCAATGCTACACTAGCAACCCCGACGCGGCGCTGTGGTTCGATTTCGGCACCACGGCGAACGGCCGTAACATCCTGGATGCGATGAAGGTCACCGCGGTGACCCGGGCCGACAAGATAGAGCTCGGCAAAGCCGGCCGCGCCATCGACGTCATGCAGGCGCCGATCCGTCTGATCGCCACCCGCTGGCTGTACGACGGTACGACCCGCACTTTGTTCTCCTCCGATATGTTCACCCATACCTGGCGCGACACCGAGACGGGACCGTGGATCGTGCAAGAAACTGACAATAATTCGGCCGATGACGACTCAACGTCATTGCGCGATGTCCGATCGTTCATGCTCAACACGCGATATTGGTGGCTGGAAGGCGTGTCGACCGATTCGATGCGGCGCGGCATCGGCGACATATTCGACAAATACGACATCGAGACCATCGCGCCCGGCTACGGCTGCATCCTGCGCGGCCGCAAGGTCGTGGCGCGGCACTACCGGATGCTCGACGACTTTCTAAAGGCTTGCGACAAGAGCGTGGCGGTGTCGCGCTATGTCACCCGCGACGAGGAGCGTTGAGCCATGCTCGACAAAGCGACCGCGCTCTCCATGCAGCCCGCCGACAGGATGCCGCGCGAGATCGCGCCTGGCGTGTTCTGGATCGGCGACTGCCTGGTGCAGCGGCACAAGGGCAAGGTCTATCACGGCTACAATGCCGCCTTTCTGGTCGCCGGAACGACCGCATCGTGCCTGGTCGAGACCGGCCACCCGAAGGACTTTCCGGTCATCGAACGGCATTTGAACGAGCTATTCGCCCGCGGCGTGCCGCCGATCAAATATCTGTTCGTCACCCACCAGGAGACGCCGCATTGCGGCGGCCTTGGCCGAGTCCTCAAAACCTATCCGGAAGCCATTCTGTGCGGCGACGTCAGCGACTATCACCTCGCCTTCCCGCAATACGAACATCGCATGCAGTGGATGAAGGAAGGCGACGAGATCGACCTCGGCGGCAGGACGCTGATGGCGGTCGAGCCGGTCATCCGCGACCTGCGCACCACCTGGTGGGCCTTCGACACCAAGGAACGCGTGCTGTTCCCCGGCGACGGCTTTGCCTACAGCCACTATCACGAGGACGGCCACTGCGGCCTGGTCGCCGAAGAAGCGGTCTCGCTCGACCTGCCGGACGTGTCGTCGACCTTCGCGGACCTGGCGCTGTTCTGGACCAAGTTCGCGGACATGAACGTTTATTGCGACCGGCTCGACCGGCTCATCGAACGGCTCGGCGTCAAGACTATCGCGCCGACCCATGGCCTGCCGATCACCGACGTCAAGGTCACGGTGCCCAAGGTGCAGCAAGGGTTGAAGGCGGCCGCGCTGATCCCCGAATCGGGGACCAACGAGAAAGTGCCGCTGGCCGGCGCTGGTGCGGCAGCTCCGGCGGCCTGAGCCGCCGGGCTGATTCTTCTCCAAAGACGGCCGGAGCAGATTCCTATTTAGCCACCGCGATTTTATTGGCGCGGATCACGTCGCCCCAGAGCGCGATCTCGCTCTTGAGCAAGTGCGCCGCGGCTTCCGGCGTTTCCTCTCCCGGCCCGAACTCATCCATGCCGCCCTCGGCAAAGCTCTTCTTCACCCTGGGATCGGCCAGCGCGGTGCGCAGCGCCGCGTTCAGCTTGTCGATGATCGGGCGCGGCGTGCCGGCCGGCGCCAGCAACATGTGCCAGAAGTCGATATTGAGCTTCTTGTAGCCGAGCTCTCCCAACGTCGGCAGGTCCGGCAAGCCGGCGAACCGCTTTCGGCCGATGATGGCATAGGCTTTGAGCTTGCCAGCCTTGATCAACGGCCCTGAAACGATGGCCGATTGCGACTCCAGATCCACCTGGCCCGACAACAGATCAACGAGTGCCGGGCCGGCGCCGCGATAGGGAACCTGCGTGGCCTTCACGCCGAGTTCCTGGGCGACCAGCACACCGGCCAAATGACCGTAGGAGCCGACGCCGGGGTGCCCAATTTTGACGGTGTGCCCGGGGCTTTTCATCCAGGCCAGCAGCTCCTTGAAATTCTTCAGCGGCAGGCTGGCAGGCGCGGCAAGGGTCGAAGCGGCGGTGTTGATCAGGCCGATGGTGGCGAAATCCTTTTCGGCATCGAACTTGAGGTTTGGATAAAGCGTCATCCCTGCCGCCAGCGCCACCTGATGGATCATAAACGTGTAGCCGTCGGGCTCGGCACGGGCGGCGCGGGCGGCGCAGATCATGCCGCCGGCGCCGCCGACGTTTTCGATCACGATCGTCTGCCCGAGTGCATTCTGCATCGGGTTTTGGAGAATGCGCGCGATCGTGTCGGTCGCGCCACCGGGCGGGAACGGCACCAGCAAGGTGATCGGGCGATTGGGATAGGTCTGCGCCGAAGCGGCGCCGGTTGCCAAAAGACATGCGGCGAGAAACGCTGCCGCGAGCGCGCGTACCAAAGTCATGATTCCTACCTGAAGCCGCCTAGCGTTTTTTATTTACGGCGGTCGTGTCCATATTCTGCCTTTTTCCAGCCCGTCCGCAAGACGGACGCGGGCTGTCCGCGACCAGAAACGACAAAAAATGCAAAATAGAGCGCGTGACCTGCACGCGCTAGCGCGACCTTCGGTTCAAGGCCCGTGAAGCTTTGCACGCTACTCGGCGGCTTCGCTGTCGGCGGTGCGCCAGGCGAGATGCTGGCCGCCGTCGACCGCGATCACCGTGCCGGTAACGCTGCGCGCCTGCGCGAGATAAAGCACCGCCGCCGCGATGTCCTCCGGCGTCGGACCGTGCCTGAGCGGCACCGCCGCGGACTGGAGCGCAAACTGTTCGATGGTCTGGCGCGGGCTCGGCAGCGTCGGGCCCGGCGCCACCGCATTGACCCGCAATCTTGGCGCCAGCGCCTGCGCCAACGTGACGGTCGCGCTGGCGAGCGCACTTTTGCTCAAGGTGTAGGAGAAAAACAGCGGCGTCGGCTTGAGCACGCGCTGGTCGACAATGTTGACGATCGAGCAGTCTACGCTATGCGGCGCCTGGGCAGCGAAGGCCTGCGACAGAAATATCGGCGCCGTCAGATTGGCCGAGAGCGTGTGTTCGAAGCGCGCGCGATCGAGGTTGCCGATCTCGTCCTCGTCGAACTGGCTGGCGTTGTTGATCAGGAGCGTGAGCGGGCCGAACGCGGCCGCCGCCGGCATAAGGTTGCGCACCGCCTCTGGGTCCGTGAGGTTGGCCAGTACGACCGCGGCCCGCCCGCCTTCCCGCCCGATTTGGCTTGCGAGATCTTCCGCCTCGGCACGGGAGCGATAGGCATGCAACACGACTGCGTAGTCGGCGTGCGCAAGCTCAAGCGCTATCGCGCGGCCGATGCGGCGCCCGGCCCCGGTGATCAGCGCCGCGCGCTGAATCGTATGTTTCGACATGGCGCCGCAACTTACGTGATTCGCCACGCGCGGAAGGCGGCAGTGGGGCAGTGGATTGATTCGTACAAGAAATATTCGCCGGGCGAATAGGCTTCACCCGCCAGCCGCAGACAAAATGTCTAACCCATTCTTAGGGTTAACGGCTGCTGATTACTTAGCGATTCATGACCGCTTAACTTAAAAGGCTCGATAAACCCTTCACGGTAATTGTGCATCCGCCGGCGGCCCAAGGCACGGCGGATCGTCAGAGTGAGTGGAGGGTGTGATGAAAAAAATGGCTTTTGCAGCAGCGCTTGTGGCGGGTTCGCTCGCCGGCGCAGCGCTCGCAGCCGATCTCCCGCGCGGACCGGCGCCCTATTACAACCCGGCGCCGTCCGGCCTCTACAACTGGGGCGGCGTCTATGCCGGCCTCAACCTCGGCTATGGCTGGGGCAACGTGACGAACACCGCCGGCGAGCCGAACGGGTTCCTAGGCGGCGGTCAGGTCGGCATGAATTGGCAGAGCGGCCAGTTCGTGTACGGCGTCGAGGGCGATCTCCAGGCTAACGGCGCCAGCGACACTTTCGCGCCCTACAAGTTCTCCAATCCCTGGTTCGGGACCGTGCGCGGACGCTTCGGCTACGCCTTCAATAATATTCTGGTCTACGGCACGCTCGGCCTTGCCGTTGGCGACCTGAAGGGCGAGCTCGGCGGCGCGGCAGAGACGCACACGATGGCAGGATGGGCCGGCGGCCTCGGCACCGAAGTCGGCTTGACGCCGAACTGGTCGGCGAAAGTCGAGTACCTGTACATGGATCTGGCGGATCGCGGATTCGCCATCACCGGCATGGACAACGGCTACCGCTCCAACATGCTGCGGTTCGGATTCAATTATCACTTCTGAGCGGCACATCGCCGTTCGCGTGGCGGAAAACCCCGGGGCCTCACGGCCTGGGGTTTTTCAATGGTGGAACCGGCCCGGCTGAGCTGAAGTTCCAATATCGACTTAAGTCTTAAGTAATGCTTTACCAAATTGATCGTTGTGCCTAGTTCTGATCGAGGCAACAACGTGTCATTTATTCGGCACCATTACGACTATACCTTCAATAACTTAGATCTTCCGTGTGTCTTTTATACACTAGACGTTCGTCTCAATTTGAATACTTATGCGCGTCTATTGTGGGGGGTCCACAATAACGGAGGTTTTGAATGAAGCGTTTGATTTTGGCGGGCCTTGGTGCGCTCGCCGTCGTGACGACAATGGGCTCTGCCAACGCCGCGGACATGCCGCGCCGGCAAACCGAAATGCCGGTCAAGGCGCCGCTCTATGAGCCGCCGTTCAGCTGGACCGGCTTCTATATCGGCATCAACGGCGGCGGCGCATGGGGCCGCTCGGATTGGAGCAACACGCTCGGAACCAACACCATCGACACCTCCGGCGCAGTCGTCGGCGGCACCATCGGTTACAATTACCAGATGGGCCAGACCGTGTTCGGCCTCGAAGGTGACGGCGACTGGAGCAATCTCCGCGGCAGCACCACCGGCGGCGACTGCACCGGCACCTCCTGCGAAACCCACAACTCTTGGCTGGCGACCGCGCGCGGCCGCCTCGGCTACGCCTTCGGCCGCTTCATGCCCTACGTCACCGGCGGCGCGGCCTTCGGCGACGTCAAGGCGACGGCAGCCGGCCTCGGCAGCCAGACCACCACGCGAGTCGGCTGGACCGGCGGCGGTGGCGTCGAAGCGGCGATCGCTGGACCGTGGAGCGCGAAGATCGAATATCTCTATGTCGATCTCGGCAAAGGCAATTGCGACGCCGCGACCTGCGGCCTTGCGACCAGCGCCAGCTTGACCAGCAGCTTGGTGCGCGGCGGTATCAACTATCGCTTCTAATTAATCGGAACTCAGAAACTTCCAATTAAGCGCAACGCAACACCTGCAAAAAGCCCCGGACAAAGTTTCGGGGCTTTTTCGTATCGGGTTTGCGCTTCGTTCGGCAGCGCAATCGTGGCGCAATCGTGGCCGGCGTTGCGTAATGGCCACAGCCGGCCGCAATCGCGACGCGCACGAGAACCTTATCGCGGATGACGCGTTGTTTGGGCAATCGGGGGACGGCGCAACCGCGGCCGTCCACATTGGAACGAGGTGCGTCATGAAAAAACTTCTGCTTGCAAGCATCGGCATTCTGGCGATGAGCGTGGTCGCGGCGTCGGCGGCCGATCTTCCGCGGCAAAGGATGATGCCGGCGAAGGCGCCGATCTATATACCGCCGGCCTGGAGCTGGACCGGCTTCTATATCGGCATCAACGGCGGCGGCGGCTTCGGCCGTTCGGATTTCTCGGCGCCCTTCCCCACCGGGTCGTTCAACACGTCCGGCGGACTGCTCGGCGGCACGCTCGGCTACAACTATCAGACTGGCAACATCGTGCTCGGCGCCGAAGGCGACATTGACTGGAGCGACATTCACGGCAGCGCCGCCTGCGCCGGCACCAGCTGCGAAACGCGCAACAACTGGCTCGGCACGGCGCGCGGCCGCCTCGGCTATACGTTCGGCAATTTCATGCCTTACGTGACCGGCGGTCTGGCCGTCGGCGATATCAAGACCTCGATCGTCGGCGACGCCAGCCAAACCAAGGCCGGCTGGACCGCCGGCGGCGGCATCGAGGCGCACATCAGCGGTCCGTGGTCGGCCAAGGTCGAATATCTCCACGTCGATCTCGGCCGCGGCGCTTCCGTGCTCGGCTCGGATGCCAAGTTCCAGACCGACCTTGTGCGCGCCGGCCTGAACTACAAGTTCTAAACGAAACAACACGCGGGAAAATGCCAGGCTCCGGAGTTCGCTCCGGGGCCTCCGCTTGCGCGCGAGGCGTCAGGGCTTGACCGCGGTCGCCGCGAAGGCGGGCACCTGCGCCGAAAATTTATCGAGCCAGGCAAGCAGGCGCGGATGATTTTTGCGCCACTCGCCGCCGAACCGCAGATCGCGATAGCCGAGCACGCAGGCGAGCGCGATCTGCCCGACGTCGGGCATCGGCGTGAGCGCCGGGGGTGCTGCTTCCAATGCCGTCAGCCCGCGCGCCGCCTTGTCGGCCTGGCGATCGACCCAGCTTTGTACCTTCATCTCGGCCGGCCGGTAGCGGCCTTCGTAGACCAGCATCAGGCTGGCATCGAGAATGCCGTCGCACAGCGCCTGTAGCCGCAACGCCTCAAAGCGCGCCTTCGGATCGCGCGGAATAATACGGCCACCGCCGGCCAGATGATCGAGATATTCCAGGATCACCCGCGAGTCGTAATAGGCGGTGCCGTCGTCGAGGATCAGCGCCGGAATTTTTCCGACCGGATTCTGCGTCCGAATGCTGTCGGCCGGGTCGTTGAGGTCGGTTTCGCGCACGTCGATCTTGTCGGCGAGGCCGAGCAGGCCGGCCGCGATGCGCACCTTGCGGCCGAACGGTGAAGCGGGAGAGGATTTGAGGATCATCTGGAAAAATATTCCGCCGCGGCAGGCGCGGGCAGGCCCGCGAACTGGGTGAAGAAACGAAAACAACTTGTCGGGCGGCGGTTGCCGGCGGCGCCCGTCGGCGCGATCAGCCGGTGACGACCAGGTTCACCGCCTTGGGGCCTTTGCCCTTCTTGTCCGGTTCGACGTCGAAGCTGATCTTTTGTCCTTCGTTCAGGCCTTTGAGTCCAGCCTGTTCAACGGCCGTGATGTGCACGAACACATCGCGCCCGCCGTCATCCGGCTTCACGAAACCGTAGCCCCGTTCGCTATTGAAGAACTTCACAACACCGGTTTGCGCCATCGGGAAAACTCCTCTCCCCGCACTGCTCCGCCGCCGGCCCCACGCACGGCGGCTCGGCCGGACATTCATTTCGGGGAAAGCGTCGGCCGCAAGAACGGCCTCAGTCACTCCGCCGGCCCCCCATAAGGAGGCGGAACGTACCTGCCAATCATGGAACTACACACCAACTGGGCCGCTGTGGAAAGGGGCCACAACGTCAGCGCGCAGCCGGCGCCCTCTCGCGGGTAAGCCAATCGAGCCGGAAAGCGCCCTTGCCGGCGCGTCCCAGGAGGCCCGCCAGCGCCGGCAGCAGGATGGCAAGCTCGTTTTCCAGGGTCCAGGGCGGGTTGACCAGGATCAGGCCGCAGCCGTTGAGGCTGCCCGGGTCGCTGAACGCCGCGACCGTCAATTCGGCGCGCAACATTTTCCCGATGCCCAGCCGGCGCAGACGTTTGACCAGGGCGTCCGGTTCGCCGCGATCCTTGATCGGATACCAGAGCGCGTAGATGCCGGTCGCCCATTTGCGGTGGGCCTCCACCAGGCCATGCGACAGGCGATGGAAATCGGCGGCCTGCTCGAACGGCGGGTCGACCAGCACGAGGCCGCGGCGTTCCGGCGGCGGCACATAGGCCGACAGCGCAGTCCAGCCGTCGATTTCAAGCGTTTTGATGCGGACATCGCCGCGCAGATTTTGCCGGAGCGCGGCGAAGGCCTGCGGCTCGATCTCGCAGGCGATCAGGCGGTCCTGCGGCCGCAGCCAGGCGCGCGCCAGCGCCGGCGAGCCGGGATAGGTCTTGAGCTGGCCGCGCTCGTTGAGCGCGCCGACCACCTCGAGAAAAGGCGAAAGCAGCGCGGCCACCGGCGCCGCCAGCGGCGCGGCCGTGAGCCGCTCGATGCCGTCGTGCCATTCGGCGCCGCGGCTCGCTTCCGGACCGGCCAAGTCGTAGAGGCCGGCGCCGGCATGGCTATCGATCACGCGGAACGCCGCCGGCTTGGCGCGCAAATAATGCAGAATGCGGCAAAGCACCGCATGCTTGAACACATCCGCGAAACTGCCGGCATGGAAAGCGTGGCGATAGTTCACGTGGCGACTCGAAGGCTCCTTGCATAGCCGGCGTTTATCGCCGGCAACGCCGAGCTTATGCCATAACCGCGCTTAACGCGGCATGCCGCGCAAGCCAAAATGGCTGCGCGGTTTAACCTGGCGAATCGGGTGCGACGATTTTCGCCGTGGCGGCCGCAGAACGGCGGCGGGTTTGCGCGCCACAACGCCCGGCGCCGGACGCCGCCGGCCGACGGCACGCACCAGCAAGCGCACGGGAACGAGCGTCGCCGCGACGACGCCGACCGCGTGCAAGGCCGGCGGCAGCATCAAATGAAAGGGCGAGCCGCCCAGCCAGACAACGATGTAGCCGAGCCCGGCAAACCAGACCGCAAAAACGATATAGTCCCACACACGATTCATCGCCGCATTCCCCCGCGCTGATCGCATGCGGAACATTGCGGAATTCCCTTACGAGAACCTTGCGCCAATGCTCGACGCTCCCGGGTTATTCACGGAACCCCTGGGGCCATCGTTAGTGGCGGCTTAACGCGATCGTAGACTCAAGGGGCGTTGAATTCATCCGCCGCGCATCGCCGGCATGGCGATGCTGTCGCGTTTGCAGGCGCGGCGGGTCAATTGGGCGCAATTGTGGAACGAAAAATCCTTGTTCAGGCACACGCGCACTTCGCTCAAACGCTTGCTGTCGCAGGCCACCGCAATGTCGTCGCGCGACAATCTCGCATTGGCCTTGACGAAGGCCTCGGCGACTTCGTCGGGCTTGACCATGATCGGCTTGTCCAGATCGATGAATTCCTCAGGGATTTTGACGACCGCACGCGCCTTGCGTACGGCCTCGAAAAAGGCGTCCTGCGAAAGCCCCGAGCAGGTGCCGTGGCGATCCCATTCATGGAAGATCAGCCGCGGGCTCGGCATTAGGTCGAGCATACTGCCGATAATTCTGTGGTCGAGGCGCGGCGCCGGCACCTGGCAGAACGCCGGGAAGCCGTGCTCATATTGCGGCCACAGCCCATGCACCACGAAGGAAAACGGCCGCCCGCCGCATTGCTGGTCGGGCACTCGGTCCGGCGCGCGCTCACGCGCTTCCTCGCAATAGGATGGCGACCAGGACAGCGCCAGCACATAGAAATCGAATTGGCCGGGGGTATTCTGCCGGCGGTCTCGCCCCGGACCGTCCTGCACCAGGGCGACGACGGCGAATAGGAAGAGGAAACTCAGGGCCACGGCAGCGGCTTGCGCCACCCGGCCAACGCGATGACGAACCAACTCATGAAACATCGGACGCCCCCACGACAGAACAAACCGGAAATTGATTTCAAACAACGGTTCCGTGTAGCCGTAGCGCAGGAACAAGAACGTTTCAAGAACAAATATGAACGAAACGGGATTGCCTTCGGCAGGCCTCAGGGCCGCGCCATCTTGCAGCGCGGGTTATAGGCCCAGTCGCGATCGAGGCCGACCACGCACCATTCGACCCCCCAGCTCGCGGCGATCATGCCGGTATCCTCGCCGATCCAGTAGTTCACCTGGTGCTTGCGTCCGTCGCTGACCAGGGCGACCGCACTGCAGAAGCGGCGCGGAATGGTTCCCGCCGCCCAGGGCCGGTACGCGGTTTCGCGCACCCGCTCGAAGTCGAGGATCTGCAAGTCGGAGTTCCAGAACCGGCTCTCCTTCTCGCCAAAGCGCGCGGCGATTCTGCCGAGCGCGGCCTCGCAAGGCGGCAGAACGCCGTCGTAATTCGGCCCGCTCAGGTAAAAGTTCTTTTCCAGCCAGCCCGCGGCCTGCGCCGGCGCCGAGATGGCAATGCCGATCGCAAGGGCTGCCGCCAGCGACCGAATGCAACGAACCGCGTCAGCCATGAATCGAACTCCCGCTGGAATCGGGCCACTTTATTCCACTCTAACTGCCGNNAGCGCCTTGCGCTCCTCCTCGGCGAAGCCGCCCTCCGGGCCGATCAGCACCGCGAGCGGCAGCCCTGCGCGCGCGGCCGCCGCCAGCGCCGCCACCGGGTCTTTCACCTCGGCGTCTTCGTCGCAGAACACGAGCAGACGATCGGCATCGACCTGTCCGATCACGTCCTTGAACGCGACCGGGTCGGCGACCTCCGGCAAACTCAAGATGCCGCACTGCTGCGCCGCCTCGATCACATTGGCGCGCATGCGGTCGACATTGACGCGCGCCACCTGGGTGTGCCGGGTGATCATCGGCTGCAGACGCGAGGCCCCCATCTCCACCGCCTTCTGCACCAGATAATCGAGCCGGGCATGCTTGAGCGGGGCAAACAGGAAATGCAGATCGGACGGGCGCGGCTGCTCCCGCAAGCGCGCGCCGATAACGGCGGTCAGCGCCCGCTTGCCCGCCACGGCGAGCCGGGCCTGCCATTCGCCGTCGCGGCCATTGAACAGCAGCAGTTCGTCCCCGTGGCCCAAACGCAGCACGTTCTGAAGGTAATTGGCGTGGCCGCGGTCGAACGAAACCGCAAGCCCTGCCGCCAGCGGGCAATCGAGATAGACGCGCGGGGTGCGGAAATTATAGGGCGGCATGCGTTAAACATTGCGGCAGCGGCGAGGCCGGACCGGCCAAGACGGCGGCACGTTAGCGCATGATCCCGAAAAGGCGGTACCGGTATTTGACCAACCCCCGATTATGCCTGGAATGCCGTGATGCCGACGCATTCTGCCGCTTGGAATAAGCGTCAGTTAAGGGCCAATCTGCTATAATGTCCGTGGATCGGGAGAGGATCAGCTGATGAACTTGCGCCGCGCCTTGTTGATTGCCGCGTGCCTCGTGCCGGGCGCGGCTGCGGCACAGTTCCAGCCGCCGGCGGCGCCGCAGCAGGAACCGCCTTGCGTCCAGGATTTCCTGAAACTGCGCGACGACGCCAGTAAGAAGGCGGCGGCGATCCGCACCGCGAGCGCGCGGCACGTAACGGCGCAGGTGGCCTGCGGGTTGTTCAACGCGTTTTCGGCCGCCGAAGCCAAGATGATGAAATATGCCGAGACCAATTCTGTCTGGTGCGGCATTCCCCCGCAAGTGCTCACCGGCATCCAGCAGCAGCATGTCAAGACCTTGGAAATCCGCGGCAAGGTCTGCCAAGCCGCCGCCGCCGGGCCGCCGCGGCCGGCCGGCCCGAGCCTGAGCGACGCGCTGAGCGCGCCCATTACCGACTCCAAGAATATCAAGTCCGGCGGCGGCACCTTCGACACCCTGACCGGCAGCCCACTCGGCAACAAATGAGCGAGCACGCCGGACGCGTCGCCGATGCGACCGGCAATTGGGTTGACGGTCTCGCGCCGCCATTCGCCCGCCCCTATTTGCGGCTCGCCCGCCTCGACCGGCCGATCGGATCCTGGCTGCTGCTGATGCCGTGCTGGTGGTCGGTGGGGCTTGCCGGCATGCGCGTCGAGCAATTCCCCAGCCTCTGGCACATCGTCCTGTTTTTCATCGGCGCCTTCGCCATGCGCGGCGCCGGCTGCACCTGGAACGACCTGGTCGATCGCAATCTCGACGGGCTGGTCGAGCGCACCCGCTCGCGCCCGATCCCATCCGGCCAAGTGACCGTCGCCGAAGCCACCGCTTTCATGCTGCTGCAGGCGCTGGCCGGTTTCCTGGTGCTGATCCAGTTCAACCGCTTCACGGTGATCACCGGCCTCTGCTCGCTGCTAGTGGTCGCGATCTATCCGTTCATGAAGCGGATCACCTATTGGCCGCAGATCGTGCTGGGCTTGGCGTTTTCCTACGGCGCGCTATTGGGCTGGCCGGCCGCGTTCGGACGGCTCGATTGGCCGGCGATCGTGCTTTATGCCGGATCGATTTCCTGGGTGATCGGCTACGACACCATCTACGCGCACCAGGACCGCGAGGACGATCTCTTGATCGGCATCAAGTCGACCGCCTTGCTGTTCGGCGAGAAAACGCGGTCCATGCTGGCGAGTTTCTATGCCGGCGCGGTGGTGCTGATCGGCGCCGCCGGGCTGATGGCCGGCGGCGGGTTGATCTTCGTGCTCGGGCTGATCGCTTTCGCCGCGCATCTCACCTGGCAAGTGTTGCGCCTCGATATCAACGACTCCGCGCATTGCCTGAAGCTGTTCAAATCGAATCGCGACGCCGGGTTGATTTTGCTCGCGGCGATGCTGCTGGAAGCGGTGTTCTAGGGCAGCGAGCCTCGCCGGCTAATAAGCCTTGGAGCGGATTTCTTCGAGACGAATGGCGGCATCGCCGGCCGCGGCGGCGGCTGGCTGGCCGCGCGAATGGCGAGCGGCGGGCGCAACCTCGAATTCGCCGGCCGCGTCGATGTCGGCCGGTTGCGATTTTTGCGGGACCGCGCCGATCGAACCGGTCACCATTGCGTCGTCTTTTTCATCCGGGATGTAGCCATCCGCGCCGGGCGTCGCGACCGGCTCGCGGCCGTGCGCAAGCGCCTTCGACGGCACGGAGCCGGTATAAGCCGGCGCGCCATGTTTGCTGGCGTAGATCGCGCGCGCCCTCGCCGCCACCACTTCGCCCGGGATCGCGTCCGGCCGGCACGGACGATAGCCGGCGCGCCGGCGCATCAAATCCACGTGGATGTGGTCGTAGTGATAGACGTTGTAGCCGGGCGCCAGCACCGTGGTGAAAGTCTGACAGGCGTAAAGCTGCACGTCGTGCAGGAAGCCCTGCTCTTCCGGCGTGCCGTGCCAGCCGTCCTTGACGGTGATCTTGCGCCCGTCGGCGAGCGTGAAGCCGGCAATGTCGAGCGCATCGCCGAAGGCGTGCTCGGACATGCTCGACGTGCCCGAGCCGACCATCTCGCGGCACGAATAAGAACCGATCTGCTTGATCTCGGTGACCTGGCTGCCGAACCAGTGCTGGGCCGCCGGTTGCACGCCATCGCTGACCCAGCGGTCGAGCGCGGAGACCAGCGGACAGGCGAGCGTCGCGGGCGGCGTCACCGCCGCCGGAAGGCTCGCGGCCATCGTGGCCGGACCGCGCGCCGGTCCGAGCGCCGGCAAGGCGCGCTGCGGCGGCGCCTGATAGACCGGCGCGTTATAGGCCGGCTGCTGGCGCTGATACGCCGGCTCCTGACGTTGATAAGCCGGCGCGGCGCGGCCGGGCGGCAGCACGGCGTCATCGGGAATATCGTCGGGCCGCGCCACGCCCGGCGCGTAGATCGACATCGGCCGGCCGGCCGGCCCGTCGGCAGCGGGCGGCTCGCCTGCCGGAGCGTAGTAGGCCGGGGCGACGGTCTCGGGCGGCTCGGCCGGCGGCGGTCCCGGCACCCAGCGCATGTTGCCGCTTTGAATCGGCGAGCTTTGCACTGGCCGCACCGGGGGCGCCGGCGAGTAATAGCGCTGCTCGGACGGCGGCCAGTTCGGCTGCGCCGGCGATGCATTGGGGATTCCTGCCGGCGGGCGCAGATCATCGGCGTAGCCCATGGCCGAACTCTCGCCCAGCAACGCCACCTTAAGCGGGAAATCAGCGCCGCACATGCCGGGGCCTTCGATCGGCTTCATCTCCACGATGCCGACGCCGACCTTGACCGCGCCCGATTTAAGACACGCGACCTCGGCGTCATGCCGCCAGGCCGGACGCTCGCCGAATTGCAGGAAGCTGCGCCCGCAGCCGGCGAGCGCCAGCAGCACGACAGTGCCGGCGAGATAGAGACGGACCCTGCTCTTCATACCCGCGAAAATGCGAGCAGTTTCTTTAACGTCTCTTCAATGCCGAAGGTGCCGTAATTCGTTAAGGATAAGGAATCGTTGCCGGCGCACGATCCCGAAAAGCATGTCCTCGACCCGATCGGGGATGGGAACCGGTTTTCGGATCAGATCACGCGTCAGGAAAGCGCCGCTATTGCGCCGCCTTGATCCCCAGGATCTTGCCGATGCCCGCCACGGTGGCGCGCTGATCCTCGAGCGCGGCGGCAAACTCGGCCGGCGTTCCCGGATTGACGACCTGTCCGGTGGCGCTGAGTTTGGCGACGACCTGCGGGTCCTCGATGGCGGCGCGAATGTCGGCCGCGATCCGCTCGCGCAACGCCAACGGCATGTCGCGTGGGCCCAGCAGGCCGACCAGGCCATCGAACTCCAGCGATTTGTAGCCCGCCTCCCTGCCCGTCAGAATGTCAGGCAGTGCTGCCGCGTGCTGAAGGTTCGTCAAAGCGATCACTTTCACTTTCCCGGCCAGCACGCGCGGCCGCATGATGGCGTAGGCGCCGACAAAGGCGTGGATGCGCCCCTCGGACAGGTCGTTGATGGCCGCGACCGGATTCTTGTAGGGCACCTTTGCCATCTCGAGCTTTTCGGTTTTCAGGAAGGCTTCGAACATCAGATCGTTGGCGCCCGTCACCGATGCATAGTTCAGCTTGCCCGGCGCCGCTTTGATCTTCGCGACCAATTCCTTGACGCTGCCGACTCCCAGCTCGGTCGGCACCGCGAGCGCGATCAATGTATTGGTCACGCGCGCGATCGGCATCAGATCGTTGATGTCGTAGGGCAGCTTGTCGTGCAGCAGCGGATGCGCGGTGAAAGTCGAGGCCGGCGCGAACAGCAGAACATGGTCGTCATGCGCGCCGATGACCGCCGTGATCGCGATGAAGGCATCGCCGCCCGGCTTGTTCTCGACCACCACCGGCTGGCCCCACTTGGCCGACAGCTTGTCCGCTAGGACGCGCGCGGTGATGTCGACGCCGGAGCCGGGCCCGAGTGGAATGATAAACCGCACCGGCCGCGTCGGCCAGGCCTGCGTTGCTGAGGGTGATTGTGCCGGCGACGACGGCGCGCTCGATAGCAGCGCGGCCACGGTGCAAAAGATCAAGGCGAGGATCGAACGCCGCGGACCGAGCATGGAAGTTTCCCCGTGATGATTATGACGATTGTGCGAACGGCTGCCGACCCCGTGTTTATCCAGCGTAGCCGCAATGTGCAACGCATGCATATTTGCACGACTGGTATTTCAGTGGGAGGCAACGTGGGAAGTTTCGCGCCACTTGCCGCAGAGTTTTCACAAAATCCCGACAATCGAAAATTATTGCACTGCCGCATTCGCGGGCATGGCGTTCTTTTATGGCGCACGATCAACCGCTTGCCGCTGCCATTCCCGGCGCGCATGACGAGTCATGCACATTTTGCGTGGCGGACGCGCGAGGCACTTCGAAGCCCGCGCGCTTTCTGCTAGACTTCGCCCACACCAACAAGGGAGGCGCTGCCGTGGACCTTACCTTGAGACTGAATGTGCTCGCCGTATGCGCCGTGTTCGCTTTCGTCGGCGCGATCTTGCTGGGGGCATTCTGAGTTCAAGAGGGAAACGACGAAGCTAAACCAAAATTTGTCGGTGTGAAACCGGCCAAGCGTTTCGACACCGGAGAGCACCCCTCTCCGGTGTTTTTGTTTTTGAAATTCATATGTCATGGCCGGGCTTGTCCCGGCCATCTCGCTTAGGAACGCACTGCCATCCTAAGCGGGATCACCGGGTCACGCCGCTTCGCGGCGGCCCGGTGATGACAACTACGCCGCCACAATGACCGGCGCGGTGCGCGGTTCGTAATTGAGGATCGGTGCCAGCCAGCGTTCGCATTCCGCGGCCGTCCAGCCCTTGCGCTTGGCGTAATCCTCGACCTGGTCGCGCTCGATCTTGCCGACGCCGAAATAGTGGCTTTGCGGATGGCTGAAATAGAGCCCGCACACCGCGGCGCCCGGCCACATGGCGTAGCTCTCGGTCAGTTTGACGCCGATGCGCTCGGCTTCTAGCAGTCGGAACAGCGTGCCCTTCTCGGTGTGGTCGGGCTGCGCCGGATAGCCGGGCGCCGGGCGGATGCCGCGATACTTCTCGGCGATCAGTTCCTCGGCGCCGAGCGCTTCGTCGCCGGCGTAGCCCCAGAATTCGCGCCGCACGCGCTGATGCAATCTTTCGGCGAAGGCTTCGGCCAGCCGGTCGGCCAGCGCCTTGACCAAAATGGCCGAATAATCGTCGTTGGCGCGTTTGAAGCGGTCGGCCGCCTCGTCCTCGCCGATGCCGGCGGTGACGGTGAAAGCGCCGATGTAATCGGCAAGCCCGCTGTCGCGCGGCGCGACGAAATCGCTGAGCGCCTCGTTATGACGGCCCTCGCGCTTGGACAATTGTTGCCGCAGCGAATGCAGCGTGGCGATCGGCTTTTCGCGCGCCTCGTCGGCGAACACGGCAATGTCGTCGCCTTGCGCGTAAGCCGGCCAGAAGCCGATCGCCCCGCTAGCGGTGAACCAGCGCTCGGCCACGATTCTGTCGAGCATGGCGCACGCATCCTCGAACAGTGAGCGCGCGACCTGCCCGAATTTGGCGTCGTCGAGAATGGCGGGATATTTGCCGGGGAGTTCCCAGGTCTGAAAGAACGGCGTCCAGTCGATGTAATCGATCAGTTCGGCGATCGGATAGTCGGCGAGCGTCTTGGTGCCGAGGAAGGTCGGCGTCGGCGGCAGGTAGGCGCCCGACCAGTCGAACTTCGGCGCATTGCCGCGCGCAGCGGTGAGCGGCAGACGTACTTTGTCGGCCTGCGCGCGCGCATGCGCGGCGGCGAGCTTGGTGTATTCGCCGCGCAACTCGGCGACGTAAGGCGCGCGGCCTTGCGCCGACATCAGCGCCTGCGCCACGCCGACCGCGCGGCTGGCGTCGTTTACATAGACCGCCTGGCCGCGTTTGTAGTTCGGGTGGATCTTCACCGCCGTGTGCACGCGGCTAGTGGTGGCGCCGCCGATCAGCAGCGGCAATTCGAAACCCTGTCGCTCCATTTCGGCCGCCACGTGGCACATCTCGTCGAGCGAAGGCGTGATCAGCCCGGACAGACCGATGATGTCGGCCTTCTCGGCGCGCGCGGTCTCCAGAATCTTCGCCGCCGGCACCATGACGCCGAGATCGATGACCTCGTAATTGTTGCACGCGAGCACGACGCCGACGATGTTCTTGCCGATGTCGTGCACGTCGCCCTTGACCGTCGCCATCACGATCTTGCCGTTGGACGAGCGCTCGGCCGCGCCGCCCGCCAGCCTGCGCTCTTCTTTTTCCTTCTCCATGTACGGCATCAGGTAAGCGACCGCCTGCTTCATTACGCGCGCGGATTTCACCACCTGCGGCAGGAACATCTTGCCGGAGCCGAACAGGTCGCCGACGATGTTCATGCCGTCCATCAGCGGCCCCTCAATCACGTCGAGCGGGCGCTTGCTCTGCTGGCGCGCTTCCTCGACGTCGGTCTCGATGAAATCGGTGATGCCGCTCACCAGCGCGTGGCTGAGCCGCTTCTCCACCGGCCGCTCGCGCCAGGCCAGATCGACCTCCTTGGCCGCCTGCCCGGCGCCGCGGAATTTCTCCGCCAGCGCCAGCAGCCGCTCGGAGGCGTCGGGCCGGCGGTTGAGCACCACGTCCTCGCAGGCCTCGCGCAATTCCGGATCGAGCGTGTCGTAGACCGCGATCTGCCCGGCATTGACGATGCCCATATCCATGCCGGCCTTGATGGCGTGGAACAGGAACACCGAATGCATGGCTTCGCGCACGCGCTCGTTGCCGCGGAACGAGAAGGATAGATTGGAGACACCGCCCGAGACGTGGACGTGTGGCAGATTCGCTTTGATCCAGCGCGCGGCTTCGATGAAATCGACGCCATAGCCGTTGTGCTCTTCCATGCCGGTGGCGATGGCGAAGATGTTGGGATCGAAGATGATGTCCTCAGGCGGGAAGCCGACCTGGTTCACCAGAATTTCGTAGGCGCGTTTGCAGATCGTCGTCTTGCGCTCGAACGTGTCGGCTTGGCCCTTTCCGTCGAACGCCATCACCACCACCGCGGCACCGTAGCGGCGCACAATTCTGGCGTGCTCGATGAAGGCGGCCTCGCCCTCCTTCATGGAAATTGAATTGACCACCGGCTTGCCTTGCAGGCATTTCAAGCCGGCCTCGATCACCGATAATTTCGAACTATCGACCATCACTGGCACGCGCGCGATGTCGGGCTCCGCGGCGATCAGGTTGAGGAAGGTCACCATCGCGGCTTCGGAGTCGAGCAGCCCCTCATCCATGTTGACGTCGATCACTTGCGCGCCGTTCTCGACTTGCTCGCGCGCGATGCTCAACGCCGCCGCGTAGTCGCCGGCGGTGATCAGCTTCCTGAATTTCGCCGAGCCGGTGACGTTGGTGCGCTCGCCGATATTTACGAACGGAATTTCCGGCGTCAGCGTGAAGCTCTCCAGCCCGGACAGCCGCAACTGCCGCGGCAACTCCGGAATTTGGCGCGGCGCGTTGCCCGCCACGGCCTTCGCGATGGCCGCGATGTGTTCCGGCGTGGTGCCGCAGCAGCCGCCGACCACGTTGACCAGGCCGGCTTCGGCGAACTCGCCGAGCAGTTCGGCCATGGCTGCCGGGCTTTCGTCGTAATAGCCGAATTCGTTCGGCAGCCCGGCGTTCGGATAGGCGCACACGAACGTATCTGCGAGCCGGCCCAACTCCGCGATATGGGCGCGCATCTCGCGCGCACCGAGCGCGCAATTCAAGCCCACGGTGACAGGGTTGGCGTGCTTGACCGAATTCCAGAACGCGGCCGGCGTTTGCCCCGACAGCAATCGGCCGGAGCGGTCGGTGATGGTGCCGGAGATCATCACCGGCAGGTCGAGGCCGCGCTCGGCGCAGGCTTCCGAGATCGCGTAGATCGCGGCCTTGGCGTTGAGCGTGTCGAAAATGGTTTCGATCAGCAGCAGATCGGCGCCGCCGTCGACCAGGCCTTTGATCTGCTCGCCATAGGCGGCGCGTAACTGGTCGAAGCTAATGGCGCGGAAGCCGGGATTGCTCACGTCCGGCGAGATCGACGCCGTGCGGTTGGTCGGGCCCAAGGCGCCGGCGACGAAACGGCGGCGGCCGTCTTCTTTCTCCGCCGCCGCTGCCGCCTCGCGCGCCAGCGTGGCGCCGGCATGGTTGAGCTCGTAGGCAATGCCCTCCATGCCGTAATCGGCTTGCGCGATCGCGGTCGAGGAGAACGTGTTGGTGGAAACGACGTCGGCGCCGGCGCGGAAATAAGCCAGATGGATGTCGCGCACCGCGTCCGGCCGGCTCAGATTGAGCAGGTCGTTATTGCCGCGCACTTCCCGGTTCCACGCATCGAACCGGGCGCCGCGATAGCCCTGCTCGTCGAGCTTGAGCTCCTGGATCATGGTGCCCATGGCGCCGTCGAGCACGAGGATGCGCTGCTTCATCGCATCGGTAAACGTAGCGCGGATATTTGCGGGAGCTGAATTAGCCATTGACGATACCGCGCATTCAGAGGTGTTCCCTCTCCCCGTTGGGGAGAGGTGCAATCAATCTCGTAATTCCGGGGCGCGAGTGCAGCGAGCGAACCCGGAATCCATAGCCCCAGCGTTGCGGCGTATTGATTCCGGGTCCGGCCCTTCGGGCCGTCCCGGAATGACGGCTGGTTCGGCTTCGCGCGGGCATCACGCCACCTCTTGCGTCGCCGGCCGCAAGCCCAGCAGATGGCAGATCGCATAGACGAGGTCGGCGCGGTTCATGGTGTAGAAATGAAAGGTGTTGACGCCGCGGTCGACCAGGTCGAGCACCTGCTCGGCGGCGACCGCTGCCGCGATCAGCTTGCGCGTCGCGGCGTCATGATCGAGACCGTGGAAACGCTCGGCCAGCCAGGCCGGCACCGAGGCGCCGGCGCGGGCGGCGAAATTGGTCGCCGCCTTGAAGTTCTGCACCGGCAGGATGCCCGGCACGACCGGGATATCGATGCCGCGCGCGCGCACGCGGTCGAGATAGCGGAAGTAGAGATCGTTTTCGAAGAAGAACTGCGTGATCGCGCGGCTGGCGCCCGCAGCCACTTTGGCCTTGAGCATGTCGATGTCGGCGTCGACCGTCGGCGAGTCGGGATGCTTCTCCGGATAGGCCGACACCGAGACTTCGAAATCGCCGTGGATCCGCTTGATGCCCGCCACCAGATCGGCGGCATTGCGATAGCCGCCCGGATGCGGCGCGTAACGCTCGCCGGCGCCGGCCATCGGATCGCCGCGCAGCGCCACGATATGGCGCACGCCTACGTCGTGATAATTGCGCACGATGGCGTCGATTTCTTCGCGCGTGGCAGCGACGCAGGTGAGATGCGCCGCCGGCGTCAGCGGCGTCTCCGCAAGAATGCGTTTCACCGTCGCGTGGGTTCGCTCGCGCGTCGAGCCGCCGGCGCCATAGGTGACCGAAACGAATTTCGGCGCCAGCGGGGCCAGCCGCTCGATCGACTCCCACAAAATCTTGTCCATCTCCTCGCTGGCGGGCGGGAAGAATTCGAACGAGACGCCGATGCGGCGGCCTTCGCCGCGGGCAAAGCGGCTGGCGCGGATATTCATCACGCCACCTCGCGCTGTGCCGGCGACGCCATCAGCGCGCGGGCGTCGCGCGCCAGCCAGAGCGACACCGCGATCTTGCCGTCGGAGCCGGGCTCCGGCGAAAGACTCTTGTGCATCACCGGCTCCAGGCCGGACGCCGTCATCCATTGCGTCACGGCCTCCGGCGCGAAACCGAGGCGGCGATGCGCGAACTGTTCGCGCAGGAATTCCTGCTCGTGCGGCGCAAAATCCACCACCAAAAGGCGCCCGCCCGGCCGCAGCACCCTGGCCGCCTCCTTGATCGCGCGCGCGCCGTCGTCGAGGAAGTGCAGCACCTGGTGCAGGATGACGACGTCGAACGAGTCGTTGGCGAGCGGCAGGTCGTAGATGTCGCCTTGCCGCACGCTGCAATGCTTCAAGCCCGCGCGCTCCAGCCGGTCGCGCGCGAGCAGCAACATGTCGAGCGACAGATCGAGGCCGAGCCCGCGCTCGATCTCATTGCCGAACAGCTCCAGCATGCGCCCGGTGCCGGTGCCAAGATCCAGAAGCGAGCGGAACGGCTTGCCGGCGAGCGCCGAGCGGATCGCCTCCTCCACCGCGGCGTCGGCCACGTGCAGTTTGCGGATGCGATCCCACTCCACGGCGTGCGCCCGGAAGTAGGCCTGCGCCGCGGCGGCGCGGGTGGAGCGCACCGAGGCCAACCGCGCGCGGTCGCGGGCGATGGTCGGGTCGGCCGGATCGAGCCGGTCGAGCAGCGCGCGCGCCACCTCGGCGCCGCCGCCGTGCTCAGCCAGCCGGAAGAAGGCCCAGGTGCCCTCGCGGAAGCGCTCGATCAAGCCGGCTTCGGCCAAGAGCTTGAGATGGCGCGAGATGCGCGGCTGCGACTGGCGCAGGATGTCGGTGAGGTCGGAGACGGTCAGTTCGGCCTCGGCCAGCAGCGCCAGCACGCGCAGGCGCGTCTCCTCGCCCGCGGCCTTGAGGGCCGCGTTGAGCGTGTCGAAACCGAGCCGGGTGCTGGTATTCATCTTTGCATACGGCCAGCATGGGCCGCTTCCCACTATATAAAGATATCTTTATACGTTGAAACGGTCGGCGGCAAGGGCCACGCTGCGGTTGACGGAGGCTTTCCTGCCACCACGAATGCAGATGGGCTCCCTCTTCCAAAGGGGGAGAGGTGAAAAGAGCTTGCGGAGAAGTAACCATGGCCACTCAAGATTTCGGCGCCCGCGACGGCGAGGTGACGGCCGGGTTGCCGGAGAATTTCGACGTCGGCCTTTATTACATCGGCCGCATCCGCACGCCCTGGAAGCACCGCAAGGACTGCCCCAAAAACGCCCGTGAATCGGACGCGGTCTGCACGGTCGAGGTCGATCCGCGCTGGCGCGAGGGCCTCAAGGATGCTGAGACCTGCAGCCATCTGGTGCTGCTCTATTGGATGGATAAAGCGCCGCGAAACCTGGTGCTCCAGGTTCCCCGCCACTACGGCAGCCAGCACGGCACCTTTGCGCTGCGCTCGCCCGCCCGCCCCAACCCCATCGCCATGAGCGTGGTGAGGCTTTTGGGCATCGAGGACGGTATCCTCTCGGTGGTCGGGCTGGATTGCCTGGACGGCACGCCGCTGCTCGACATCAAGCCCTATTACGCCTCCACCGACAGCGTTCCGGAGGCAATGGTGGGCTGGCGCCAGGCCCAGCGTTAACGGGACCTTGCCAAACCGATCCGGCGTTTTGGTTCCATCCGCTGACGAGAATATGAGGCGGCCGCGGGCCGGAACCATTGAACCTCACCGGCCGTTTCCTCGACGAACGATGGCGAGGATTTGGTCGGAGGGTGTCATGTTCAAGAAATCCATCTCTTACGGTTCGTTGACCGCGCTGATCGCCGCCGCCGCCCTGTCGTGCGGCACCGCGCAGGCCGAACCGCTGTTCGCCTTTTTGTCGCCGGCCACTCAGGGCCAGATGCAGGCGCCGCAATACGCGCCGGCCGATCAGAATACGAACGATGAAGACGCCCAGCTCAATCCGCGCCTGCAGCGGCAGATCGTGGACTACGCCAGCCACGAGGCGCCCGGCACCGTCATCATCGATACCCCGCACACGTTTCTCTATTACGTGCTCGGCAACGGCAAGGCGATGCGCTACGGCATCGGCGTCGGCCGCCAGGGCTTCACCTGGGCCGGCGTGCAGCATGTCGCCCGCAAGGCCGAGTGGCCGGACTGGTATCCGCCCTCCGAGATGATCGCGCGCCAGCCTTATCTGCCGCGCATGGTCGCCGGCGGCCCGGGCAACCCGCTCGGCGCGCGCGCCATGTATCTCGGCAACTCCGAATATCGCATCCACGGCACCAACGACCCGACCACCATCGGCAAGCACGTCTCGAGCGGCTGCATCCGCCTCACCAATGAGGACGTGGAAGATCTCTATAGCCGCGTGCAGGTCGGCGCCAAGGTGATCGTGCTGCCGCAGGTGGCGCCCGCCCAGACCGCGCAGGCCCCGGCGCCACGCCGCGTTTCGGCCCACGTCGCCAATGAGCGCATGTCCTGGAACGTCCCGCGCTCGTCCGGCCTCTACTAATTTCTCCGAGAACCTCCCCGACTTGGGCCCGGCCATCGCGCCGGGTCTTTCTTTTTTGCGGTTGGCCAATCGTTCGCCTTGCCGCAACGGCGCGGCCATCGGATAAGCTTGGCCGCGAAACGGCAGGAGATCCGCTTTGTCCTTACGCATCTACGGCATCGCCCGCACCCGCGCCTTCCGCGCGCTCTGGATGGCGGAGGAGCTAGGCCTCGTCTACGAGCACCTGCCGATCGAGATCGGCGACGCCGGCGCGCGCGCGCCGGAGTTTCTTAAAATCAATCCGAACGGCCGCCTGCCCTTCATCGAGGACGACGGCTTCGTGCTGTTCGAGTCGCTGGCGATCACGCTCTACCTCGCCAAGAAGCATTCCACCGGCAAACTCTATCCCGGCACGCTGCAAGGCGAAGCCAAGGCCTGGCAATGGACCTCCTGGGCGCTCAACGAGGTCGACCGCGGCGTCAATATCTGGTCGCTGCACGCCGTCCGCCTGCCGCAGGCGGAGCGCGACGCCGCCAAACGCGACGAGGCGCTCAAGGTCGTGGCGTCGCCGTTCAAGGTGCTCGACGCGGCGCTGGCCAACCATCCCTATCTGCTGGGCGACGATTTCACGGTGGCCGATCTCAACGTCGCCGCCGTCATCAGCCGCGCCGTCGACATGGACTTGTCGGCGGTGCCGAACCTCAAGGCCTGGCTGTCGCGCTGCCTGGAGAGGCCGGCCGCGCGCAAGGCGCTGGCGCTCAAGACCAAGGCCGACAATGAAACGCCGCCCGAAGTGACCCGGCGCATCGCCAAGCTCAATCGCCTGTGACGTCCGAGTTCGGCGCCGGTTGGCCGCCGGCCTATCGGCGGGCTATACGTTGCGCCCCTTGGCAAGGAGCGAAGCGATGCGAATAGCGGTTATGGCAGCGGGCGCGGTCGGCGGTTATTTCGGCGCCCGGCTGGCGGCGGCGGGCCACGACGTGTATTTCATCGCGCGCGGCGCCCATCTCGAGGCCATGCGCAAGGACGGCTTGCGCATCGAGAGCGGGCACGGCGACCTGCACCTGCCGAAACCGAACGTCACCGACGACCCCAAGAGCGTCGGCCCGGTGGATATCGTGCTGTTCGCGGTCAAGCTGTGGGACACCGAAAAGGGCGCCGAAGCGGCGCGTCCGTTGATCGGCCCCAACACCAAAGTCATCACCTTGCAGAACGGCGTCGACAGCTATGAGCGCATCGCGCCGATTGTCGGCAAGGAGCACGCCGTCCCCGGCGTCACCTATGTCGTGGCGACGGTCGTCCGGCCGGGCGTGATCAAGCAGACTGGCCCGTTCCACTCGATCATCTGCGGCGCCGCCGACGGCCGCCCCGACGCCGGCCTGGAAGCCTTCGTCAACGCGGCCAAGGCGGACATCAACGTCTCGCTGTCCGACAATATCGAGCGCGACCGCTGGCAAAAATTCGTTTTCCTGACGGGCACCTCCGGCGCCACATCCGTTACGCGTTCGAGCATGGGGCCGATTTTGGCCGATCCGGACATGCGCGCGCTGTTCCGCAACATCATGGCGGAGACTCTCGCGGTCGGCCGCGCCAAGGGCGTCGCGCTCGATCCGGGCTACGTGGACGAGCGCCTCGCCTTCGCCGACAAAAATTTGTTGCCCGGCATGAAGGCTTCGATGGGCAACGACCTCGATCGCGGCAATCGGCTGGAACTGGACTGGCTGGCGGGACAAGTCTCGCGGCTCGGCAAGGAGCTTAAAGTTCCGACGCCGGTCAATGATACCGTTTACGCCGCGCTCAAGCTTTTTCGCATGGGGACGCGGGCTTAGCAGCGCTACGGGTTTACCGGCGCCGCCGTCTCGCCGGCGTTTTCGTTGTCGCGATACCGACGGTTTCTGCGGCCGCGTAAACGCGCCGTCAGCCACGCCGCGCGATTTCAGCGGCGCCGCCGGCGCGGCGACACACCATGTTACGGACGCGAGCCCCGCTTGCCACACCATGATACGCGATCGCTTCGCGCGACGCCGCCCAGCCAATGAGAAAATTAAACCTTGCCGTGCGAAAACAGCGCACGGAAAGCGTGCGGAAGATTGGGGCCGAAGTGGAATCGTTTCGTATTCTTCATGTCGATGACGATCCCCTCATGCGAGATGTGGTCGAGCTCGCGCTTGGTCTCGATCCAAAATCCGTAGTGATGAGTTGCGAGAGCGGCCAGGCCGGACTTGCGGCGGTGCCGGGCTGGCAGCCCGACCTGATCATCATGGACGTCATGATGCCCGGCATGGACGGGCCGGCCGTGCTCGCGCGCCTACGCGAAAATCCCGAAACGTCGAAAATTCCGGTGATCTTTATCACCAGCCGCGCGCCCGCCGCCGAACGCGAGCGCTTGATGAAGCTCGGCGCCGTCGCGGTAATCGCCAAGCCGTTCTATCCGGCGACTCTTGCGGAAACGGTGCGCAGCCACTTGCTGTCCATCAAGCTGGCAGCCATCGGCTTCGATTTCACCAAGCGCTTGCGCACGGACGCGGCGAAACTTGCGAGCTTTCGCGACGAGCTGCGCCACGGCGCCGGTTGCGGCGGCGTGCCGGACGAATTCCAGTCGTTCGTGCACAAGCTCGCCGGCGCCGCCGGCGTCTTCGACTTCCGGGACGTGAGCGCGACGGCGGCTTCGCTGGAAGACGCCATCATCGAGCAGCGCGCCGGGCGCGGCGCTCCCGGAACGATGGAAGCCAATCTCGATGCGCTGCTCGCGTCCATCGAGGCCACCTGGCCGAACGAAGCAAGCAGGAGACGAACATGACGGACATTTTCGAGGCGCGCGACAAGGTGCCCAAGATGCTGATCGCCGACGACGACCCGGCCATCGTGCGTTTGCTCGCCGACCGCTGCATGAAATTAGGCTTCAAGGTCGAAACCGCGACCAACGGGCTGCAACTGCTGCTCAAGGCGCGGCGCAACCAGCCCGACATCATCATTGTCGACGTCAACATGCCCGAGCTGGATGGGCTCTCGGCCTGTTCGCGCCTGCTCGATCCCACCAGCAAGCCGCTCGAAGTGGTCGTGGTCACCGGCAGCAACGACCCGGAGACGGCCGAGCGCTGCGAAAGCCTCGGCATGTTCTATGGCCGCAAGGGCCCCGATTTCTGGAACAGCGTCGAAGGCGCGCTCGTCGAAATTTATCCCGAAATGGCCAGCAAGATGGGCGCGCTCGGCAACGCGGCGATCGACACCGAAGTGCCGCAGCACTCGCGCGTGCTGGTGGTCGACGACGACCCCGACTACGAAACGTTTCTCGCCAGCCGGCTGAACAAATACGGCGTGGAAACCCTCTATGCGCCCGATGCCACCCATGGCTTCCGGATCGCTTGCAAGGAAAAACCGACCGTCATCATTTGCGACAATTACATGCCCGATGGCGACGCCCAGCATCTGCTGCACCGGCTGCGCAGCACGCCGGCGACCGAGAATATTCCGGTCATCGTGGTTAGCGGAAAGGCGCTCAACGATTTGACCGAACAGACTCTGCGGCGCGAGATTCGCAATCACCCCGGCGCATTGCGGGTGTTCGCGAAATCGTTCGACACCAAGGAGCTTTTCGACGTGCTGCAAAAATTCTGCGGCTTCGAGAAGCATCACTAGGATGGCCCGCTGGTTGCGGTCGCAACCCCTACGCCAGTAGCGCCGCGATCGAGTCGGCGGCCCGCGCCGGTCCGCCGCCTTCTTGGGCGCCAGGACGCCGGCCGGCACATCTGCCATCGCCAATCGGCCCGCCATTTTCCACCACTAACTGTGCGGCAGACCGGCCGTTGTCCGCCGTTTTGCGGCGCAATGTCGACCGGGCATGCCCACGAATAAGACATTGAATATGCCGGGCAACGTGTAAGGCCCGGCCCCGATGCCAGGTTGCGTGCAGCCGGTCGGGAACCGATCAAAAACGGCGGTTGACGCGATCGTTACGGACGCGAAATTTTGGAATTGGCAGGCGATAACCGTCCGTGCGACAAACAGGATGTAGGGGATCGGCCTGCTTTTATCCGCGACTAGCTGCCACAGGCATATGGAAATACGATCCGCACTAGACTAAAGATAACGACTGCTGTCTGCTTGCTGTAACGAATGACAAAAAACGACGTTTGGAGGATACGCCTTTGTTCGGGACACTCGTGAAAAAGCGGGACTTCTACGCCGGGGGACTTATGACCCTGCTCGGCGCGGCGGTCACGCTCGACTCCACGACCTATACCCTCGGCACCCTGACCCATATGGGGCCGGGCATGTTCCCGTTGATGCTCGGGATCACGCTCACCATTGTCGGCATGCTGATCCTGGGCGCGGCGATCACAACCCCGCTCAGCGACGATGAAGGCATCCTTCCGGAAAAACCGGAATGGTTTGCGTGGGGCTGTATCCTGGCCGGGCCGATCGCGTTCATCATCCTCGGCGAATTTTTTGGCCTGGTGCTGGCGACTTTCGCCTGCGTATTCATCCCCGCGTTCGGTGATCGCACCGCCACGCTCAAAGGTTCGGCGATCCTGGCGGCCGGTGTCACCTTCTTCGGCGTGTTGCTGTTCTCCTACGTGCTGAAGATTCCTTTCCCCCTGTTCCAGTTGGGCCACTAATGTTCTCCACCGCACTGACAGATCTCTGGTACGGCTTCGGCGTCGCGCTCGAGCCGCACAACGTGATGTGGTGTTTCATCGGCGTGTTCGTCGGCAACATGGTCGGCGTGCTGCCGGGCATGGGCCCGCTGGCAACCATATCCATCCTGTTGCCGCTGACCTTCGGCATCAAGCCGGTCGGCGCCATCCTGATGCTGGCGGGCGTTTTCTACGGCTCGCAATACGGCGGAGCGATCTGTTCGATCCTGCTCAATCTGCCATGTCATCCACCGCACGCGGTCACGTGTCTCGACGGATTCCCGCTCACCAAGCGGGGCAGAGGCGGAGCCGCGCTCGGCATCTGCGTCATCTCGTCCTTCGTCGGCGCCTCGTGGGGCATCACCGAGATGATCTTCCTGGCGCCGATCCTGGTGGAGGTCGCGCTTAAATTCGGCCCGGCGGAAATATGTTCGCTGATGCTGCTCGGCCTGCTGGCCGGTTCGACGTTGGCGCGCGGCTCGCCGCTCAAGGGCGTCGCCATGACCGTGTGCGGGCTGCTGATCGGCATTGTCGGCAGCGACATCGAAACCGGCACGCCGCGATTTACCTTCGGCATCCCGAATCTATTCGACGGCGTCGAGATCGTCGCCCTGGCGCTCGGCCTGTTCGGCATCGCCGAGTTCATGAAGAGCGTCAATCAGCTCTCCGAGGTCGACACCAAATACACCAACGTAAAATTTAGCGATCTGCGGCCGACGCGCGAGGAATTCAGGCGCGCGGTCCCCGCGATGTTCCGCGGCACCATCATCGGCAGCCTGTGCGCACTGATCCCGGGCACCGGGCCTACCATCGCCTCGTTCATCTCGTATGCCACCGAAAAGAAGATTTCCAAGACGCCGGAGAAATTCGGCACCGGCATGATCGAAGGCGTGGCCTGCCCGGAAGCCTCGACCCACTCCTCGGTGCAGGGCGACTTCATCCCGACCATGAGCCTCGGCATCCCCGGCGACGCGGTGATGGCGCTCATCCTCGGCGCCCTGATGATCCAGGGCATCGTGCCCGGCCCGCAGCTCATCAGCGAACATCCGGATATCTTCTGGGGCCTGATCGCGAGCTTCTGGGTCGGCAACATCATCTTGGTGGTGCTGAACGTGCCGATGATCGGCCTGTGGGTGAAGCTGCTGACGATCCCCTACAAATATCTCTACCCTTCGGCGATGTTCTTCGTGGCCATCGGCGTCTACAGCACCAACAACGATATGTTCGAGGTCGGCGAAGTCGTGCTCATCGGCTTGTTCGGCTACGTGCTGTTGCTGCTCGATTTCCACCCCGCCCCGATCCTGCTCGGCTTCGTACTGGGGCCGCGCTTCGAGGAGAATTTCCGCCGCGCCATGCTGATTTCGCGCGGCGATATCTTCGTGTTCGTCAAGCACCCGATCAGCGCGGTCTTCATCGGCCTGTGCGTGCTGCTGATCGTCATGCAGATTTACGTGCGGCTGCGCTCGCCGAAATCGCTGCCGACCGAGATGGCGCTGCCCGGCGACCACCACCGCAAGGTCTCCGAAGCCGCCGAGTAAGGCGGGTTTAGCCGGCGGCGCGTTCGACGGAAGCGGCCTCGCACCTGATCGGCGAGGCCGGCGGCGGCGCCAAGGCGGCGATCCGCGAACCGCCGCGGGGGTCACCCGAACGCTTGCTGCAATGCACTCCTTCGCATTGACACCCCCTGCCTCGTGCCTACATTAGCGTTAGTTCCGAGGGGTGCCCGAAAGGGCTGAGAAAGACCCTTTGAACCTGATCCGGGTCATGCCGGCGAAGGGACGGAAAGATGAATCAACCGCAATTTCGCATACTCGCTCCCGCGACTATCAGCATCATCGGCGCCGGCATTGCCGGCACTTGGCAGGCGCTGATGTTCGCCAAGGCAGGCTGCAAGGTGGCGCTGTACGAGCGCGGCGACGCCGCGATGACCCAGGGCACCGGCCATTGGGCCGGCGGCATGCTGGCGCCTTATTGCGAGAGCGAAGCGGCCGAACCCTTGATCACGCGGCTCGGCCTGCGCTCGCTTGAGCTGTGGCGCGATGCGCTGCCGCAGACGCCGTTCAACGGCTCCCTGGTGATCGCGCATGCGCGCGACCGCGCCGATTTCGAGCGCTTCGCCCATCTCGCCAGCGGCCACCGCCGCGTCGGCGGCGCCGAAATCGCCGAGCTGGAACCCGATCTCGGCGGCCGATTCCACGATGGCCTGTTTTTCGCGCAGGAAGGCCATGTCGACCCGCGTCAGGTCGTGCCCGCGCTGCACGAAAAGCTGCGCGCGTCCGGCGTTCCGATCGAATTCAAGTCTGCGGCCGAGCCAAGCGACATCGGAGGCACGGTGATCGACTGCCGCGGCATCGCCGCGCGCGACGCCTGCCCCGATCTGCGCGCCGTCAAGGGCGAGATCATCATGGTCGAGACGTCCGAGATCGCGCTGTCGCGCCCGGTCCGCCTGATCCATCCGCGCTGGTCGCTCTATGTCGTGCCGCGCGACGGCAACCGGTTTCTTATCGGCGCCACCTCCATCGAATCCGACGACAAGGGCGTGAGCGTACGCTCCGCGCTGGAACTGCTGACCGCGGCCTATAGCGTGCACCCGGCCTTCGGCGAGGCTCGCATTATCGATTTCGGCGCGGGCTTAAGGCCGGCGTTTCCCGACAATCTTCCGCGCGTCGTCGTCGACGGCAACAGCAAGATCACCGTCAACGGGCTTTACCGCCACGGCTTTCTGCTGGCGCCGGCGCTGGCGGAGGTCACCGTCGCGCATGTGCTGGGCGCGGGCACCGACAGCGAGGTGGTGCGATGCTCGTGACCGTCAACGGCGAACGCAAGGAAATCGCGGCCGGCAACTTGACCGGCCTGCTCGGCGAAATGGAATTCGAGGGCCGGCACATGGCGATTGCGGTGAACTATCGCGTGGTGCCGCGCCTGCGCTGGGCGAAGACCGCGCTGAACGACGGCGACCAGATCGAAATCCTCACGCCGCGGCAAGGTGGCTGACATGAGCCCGGTCGACTTCTACGGCAAACAATTTTCCTCCCGGCTGCTGATCGGCACGGCGCTCTATCCCTCGCCCGCCATCATGCAGCAGGTGATCCGCGCTTCCGGCGCCGAGATCGTCACCGTATCGCTGCGCCGCGAATCCTCCGGCGGCCGCATCGGCAACGCCTTCTGGGACCTGATCCGCGAACTCGGCGTCGGCGTATTGCCCAACACCGCCGGCTGCCGCAGCGTGCGCGAGGCGGTGACCACCGCGCAGCTGGCGCGCGAACTGTTCGAGACGGCCTGGATCAAGCTCGAAGTCATCGGCGACGACGAGACGCTGCAGCCCGACCTGGTCGGCCTGGTCGAGGCGGCGGCGGTCCTGATCAAGGACGGCTTCCAGGTATTTCCCTATTGCACCGAGGACCTGACGGTGGCGCAGCGGCTGCGCGATCTCGGCTGCCGCGTGATCATGCCGTGGGCGGCGCCGATCGGCAGCGCGCGCGGCATCGTCAACCGCGACGCGCTCAAGCTGTTGCGCGCGCGGCTGCCCGAGGTGGCGCTGGTGGTCGATGCCGGCTTGGGCGCGCCGTCGCACGCCGCCGACGCGCTCGAACTTGGCTACGACGCCGTGCTGCTCAATACCGCGATCGCCAAAGCCGGCGATCCGGTTGCCATGGCCAAAGCCTTCCGCCTGGCGGTCGAAGCCGGCCGCGCCGCGCACCAAGCGGGCTTGATGGGCGCGCGCGATTTCGCCTCTCCCTCCACCCCCATTGTCGGGACACCGTTCTGGCATGCCGTATCCTGATCGCTTCTATCCCGTCGTCGACAGCGTCGCCTGGGTGCAGCGCCTGGCGGCGCTCGGCGTCGGCACCATCCAGTTGCGCGCCAAGGACCTGGCGCCCGCGGCGGCCATCGCGCTGGTGCGCCAGGCGCTGGCCGCGGCGGGAGGCGCCAGACTGGTGGTCAACGACCATTGGCGCGCCGCCATCGAGGCCGGCGCGCAGCATCTGCATCTCGGCCAGGAGGATCTGGCCGAGGCCGATATTGCCGCCATCCGTCGCGCCGGATTGACGCTCGGCCTGTCCAGCCACGACGAGGCCGAACTCGAAAACGCGCTGCGCCACGATCCCGATTATGTCGCGCTCGGACCGATCTACCCGACCACGCTGAAGGTCATGAGCGTTCCGCCGCAAGGTCTTGCGCCGATCGCGCAGTGGAAGAAACGCCTCGGCAAAATTCCGCTGGTCGCCATCGGCGGCATCACTTTGGAGCGGGCGCCGGCGGTCTATGCCGCGGGCGCCGATTCGATCGCCGTCGTCAGCGACGTCACCCAAAACAAGGCCCCGGACGCGCGCGTGCGCGCCTGGCTCGCGCATGATCCCGAAAAGCGGCAACCGGTTTTTGGAAAAGATCATGCGCAAGTATGAACTATGTCAAGCCGCGCAAGCGGCGTAAAACGCGAGCCGCAGGAGAACGCCATGAACAAGCCGATCACGTCCGCCGATCTGGTCACCCCGAAAGTCACGACCGGATCGCTGCCGGCCTCGCGCAAGGTCTATGTCGCGCCGGATGCGGCGCCCGACCTGCGGGTGCCGGTGCGCGAGATCGTGCTGGAGGCCTCGAGCGGCGAGCCGAACCTGCCGGTCTACGACACCACCGGCGTCTATTCCGATCCGGACGTGACCATCGACGTCGAGAGGGGCCTCGCCCGCACCCGCATCGAATGGGTCAAGCAACGCGGCGGCGTCGAGCAGTATGACGGCCGGCCGATCCAGCCGGTCGACAACGGCAACGCCACCGGGAAATATCTGGCGCGCAATTTTCCCAACACGCCGAAGCCGTGGCGCGCTTTGGACGGCAAGCCGGTGACGCAATACGAATTCGCCAAGGCAGGCGTCATCACCAAGGAAATGATCTACGTCGCCACCCGCGAGAATCTCGGCCGCAAGCAGCAGCTGGAGCGCGCCGCGGCGGTGCTGGCCGACGGCGAGCAGTTCGGCGGCGCATTGCCTGCATTCGTGACGCCCGAATTCGTGCGCAGCGAAATCGCGCGCGGCCGCGCCATCATCCCGTCCAACATCAACCACGCCGAACTGGAGCCGATGATCATCGGCCGCAACTTCCTGACCAAGATCAACGCCAATATCGGCAACTCCGCCGTCACGTCTTCCGTGGAGGAAGAAATCGAGAAGATGGTGTGGGCGATCCGCTGGGGCGCCGACACGGTGATGGACCTCTCGACCGGCCGCAACATCCACAACACGCGTGAATGGATCCTGCGCAATTCGCCGGTGCCGATCGGCACCGTTCCGATCTATCAGGCGCTGGAGAAAGTCGACGGCGATCCGGTCAAGCTCGACTGGGAGTGCTACAAGGACACGTTGATCGAGCAGTGCGAACAGGGCGTCGATTATTTCACCATCCACGCCGGCGTGCGGCTCGCTTACGTGCCGCTCACCGCAACCCGCGTCACCGGCATCGTCTCGCGCGGCGGCTCGATCATGGCCAAGTGGTGCCTGTCGCGGCACAAGGAGTCTTTCCTGTACGAGCGCTTCGACGAGATCTGCGACATCATGCGCAAATACGATGTCTCCTTCTCATTGGGCGACGGTCTGCGCCCCGGCTCGATCGCCGACGCCAACGACCGCGCGCAATTCGCCGAGCTGGAGACGCTGGGCGAGCTCACCAAGATCGCCTGGGACAAAGGCTGCCAGGTGATGATCGAAGGCCCCGGCCACGTGCCGATGCACAAGATCAAGATCAACATGGACAAGCAGCTCAAGGAATGCGGCGAGGCGCCGTTCTACACGCTCGGGCCGCTGACCACCGACATCGCGCCGGGCTACGACCACATCACCTCCGGCATCGGCGCCGCCATGATCGGCTGGTTCGGCTGCGCCATGCTCTGCTACGTGACGCCGAAGGAGCATCTCGGCCTGCCCGACCGCGATGACGTCAAGGACGGCGTCATCACCTACAAGATTGCGGCGCACGCCGCCGACCTCGCCAAGGGCCACCCGGCGGCGCAACTGCGCGACGACGCGCTCTCGCGCGCGCGCTTCGACTTCCGTTGGCAGGACCAGTTCAATCTGGGCTTGGATCCCGAGACCGCGCGCGAATACCACGACGAGACGCTGCCCAAGGAGGCGCACAAGGTGGCGCATTTCTGCTCGATGTGCGGGCCGAAATTCTGCTCAATGAAGATCACGCAGGACGTGCGCGACTATGCGGCGGGGCTCAACGATCCCAATTCTTCGGGAGCGCTGTCGTCCGGCACACTGACACAAAAGGGCGTGATCGAGGACGGCATGGCGCAGATGTCGGAGAAGTTCAGGCAGATGGGCGAGCAGGTCTATGTCGATGCGGCGGCGGTCAAGGCCAGCAACAAGGCGTTCTAGCTCAAACCGACCACGGTCAACGATTGCCCAAACATTCCGTCCTCCTGTCAAATCAACCCAAGATGGAGCCAAATAGACCATTCAACAATTAGGCTGGCGGTTTAGTCCTTGACATTTATTC
>PMAF01000202.1 GCA_003152455.1 Hyphomicrobiales bacterium | reverse complement strand
CTCGACAAGGATTGCCCCGAGATGCGCCCAATACACCCGCCAACCGCCGGCAAGATCATTGCCTTCCCCCAGGTCGGCGGCCTGCATCATCGCTACGAACGTCGTGCCGCTTAAACCTTGTTGCTGCGGCACGGGCGCGCCCGTTTCAGGGCGAAGGATCCTTCTGTCTTGAAACCGTATCACTCGAATGCATGACGCCTCCAGCCCATGTATGCGACCGGGCTGTGGCCGATGTTTTACTCGACGAAAAATTAATCACCAGTCGCAATCCTAACCGGCAAACAGATTTTGAGACCAAATATATTTTTGAGCAGGGACAGTGTTTACTACAGACGTATTTCGCCGAGATTGATGCTGGCACCGAGCTTGGCGGCGACTGCTTTCTTGGCCTGACCGGCCGCCGCGACCTCGACAACGTATTCACCCGAATTCTCGTCCAGCCGGTCGAATTTGAAGTCGCCGTAATTGTCGGTGGCGGCCTGCGCCACCATGGCGCCGCCCTTGAGCAGGCGCACCGCCGCGCCCTCGACGCAATCGACGACGCCATTCGCCTCCATCGACACCGAGCCGCCGATGAAGCATTTCGAGTAGCGCCACAAATTCTTGTAGTAGACGCGGGGCTTGGTGCCGAACTCGGGCTTCATGACTTCGAGCCCCTGCTCGCGCGCGATTCTTCCCATCTCGGCATCGTCGACGTAGACCGCGCGCATGGCGCCGGTCGGACACGATTGCTGCCCGCGCGTCTGTTTCCAGCCCTGGTCGATGAGATGGGCGTCGAACGTCCAGGCCTGCGGCAGTTGCAGCTCCGCGTTCCACCAGATGTGGCCATAGGGGCACGCATCCACCAAATCCTTGCGGCCCTTCGCCTTGACCGGATCGATGAGCACGATGCCGTCGTCACGCTTTTTTACCGCGCCGCCGCCTTTGGCGACGCAAGGGGCGTTGTCGCAGTGGTTGCACATCGTCGGCACGTAGGCGATGTCGATCGCCGGCATCTGGCCGCGCTCTTTCTGCAGGATGTCGATCCACTTGTGGCCGTGCCTCGGCATCGGCGCTGAATAGCCGGGAAACTCGTTGCCGACGTATTCGTCCATGGTTGCGAGCGTGCACAAGTTACAATTGGTGCACTCGGCGACGTCGATAATCATGTTCCATTTATTCATGGCGTTCACGCCACGTCTCGCGCTGACCGATCTTCACTTCGGTATCTGCGGCACGATGAGATGAAAGAGTTTGAGCGACGCTCCGCTCGCGGCCTGGATGGTCGCCGTCTCGGAGGGACCGAGGTAGATGCCGGCGCCCTTTTCGACGTTGTAATCCTTATTGTTGAGTCGGATATTGCCCTTGCCGTCCATCAGGTAGATGAGCTGGTGCTTGTTGATTGCATCCGGCTTGAACGTCTCGGCCGATTTGAGCCAGCGCAATGAGCCATGCACGTTGCGCGCGCCACAGAGCGCCTGGTTCAGCACCTCGGTGACCTCGCCTTGGCCGGCCGAGGCTTTTTTCGGGAGTTTGTTGGTTTCGATGAATGTGAGCGACATAATCGTTTTCCTCTGCTGTCAGAATAAATTCAGGTCTGAATCCAGACTTTGCCGTCCTTGCGATCCCAGCGCAGGTCGGCGTCCGTGCCTTCGAGGATCGTGGTCTTGAAGCGATTGGGCGCCTGCCACTCGAAATAGAACAGCGGCTCGGTGGCGCGCAGACGGTGCTTCTCCTCGGCCGGGATGAAGATCATGTCGCCAGGCCCGACGGGCCGTATCCCGTCGTCCGATTCCACCGTCGCCTTGCCGTCGATGATGAAATAGAAGTGCTCGCAGTTCTTGTGCAGGTGCAAGGGCGACGCCGCGTCTTTCTTATAGTGCATGACGCCGGCCAGCATGTCGTCGATATTGGCCAGTTCCTGATTGACGAAAAAAATGCGTTCGCGCGCCGCTTTGGCGTCAATCAGCGAGGGTAGTTCGTCCTCCTTGAATACATAAGCCATTAGATCTTACTCTCCTGTTGTAGCCGCTGCGCGGCCCATCATGGCGCTAAACGATAGGGTTCACGTCAATCATCACTTCGCCGGCGCCAACGCTGCCTCTAGCGTGCGCTTAACCTGCGGGCCTTTCTCCGTTTGGGCAAACGCCTCCGAGATGTATTCGGTCTCGCCGTCCCAAAGCTCAATTTCAACCAGGCCCTGCGAACCGGCGAGCGAATGCGTCGATTTGGTCTGCGAACGATGTGGCATCAACAGGTTGACCACGCCACCGCGGTCCACCGACCGGCCGGGTTCGCCCATCGGTTCGTACAGCGCCGAGGATTCGTAGCTGTGGGCTACGCCGCGCGAAAGCCGCTGGGTGAGCACCGCCGCGCAGATCACTGCGCCACGGTCGTTGTAGACTTTGACCAGATCGTGCTGCTTGATGCCGCGCGCCGCGGCATCCTGCGCATTCATGCGCACGGTCCAGTAGTACCAATCCTTCACCTTCACCCGGTGGTCGGGGATGTTGAGCAAGAAGCTATCCTTGCCGTCACCCTGGGTGTGGAAGCTGTATTTGCTGTGCGGCGTGAGCAGCTGTAGTGGATATTTCCGGAACAGCTCGGCCGATTGCGGGCCCTCCCACGACGGCACGTATTCGACGACTGGCGGCCGCTCAGGGTCGTTCAAACGCTTGAGGCTATTGCACTCGAACTCAAGCTTGCCCGATTGGGTCTGCAGGCCTTTGAGGAACTCCACCGAGTAGTCGGAGGGCAATGGGTGCGGCTCCGGAACGTCTTTCTTGCGGCCTTCCCAGAACCAGCGGAAGGAGACCGGCGTGCGCAGATGCTCCTTCTCCGACGGAACCACGAAGTAGCCGCGACGAATGAACTTCTTCCACGACATCACCTTGGGCATGTCGGACGCATCGAATAAGCGCTTGACCCAATCGATCTCGTTCACGCCTTCGGAGAAGTAGTTGGCGAGCCCAAGCCGCTTGCAGATCTCGTTGAAGATCCAGAAGTCGGATTTGGATTCCCCGAGCGGCTCGATGGCCGGCGCCTGGAAGATGATGACGCGATGGTTGAGCTGCTGCTGGCCGTGATGGCCGTACCCGCCGAGCCCAGCCCATTCGCTGATGTCCGCCCGCTCGAAATTGGTGCAGGCGGGCAGGATGACGTCGGCAAATTTGGTGTCGCCCTCGAACCAGATCGCCTGGCTGACGATGAACTCGAGGTTCGGCGACTGGAACATCTTCACGTGGCGGTTAGTGTTGTTCATGGTCGGGATCAGCGAACCGCCGTACTTGAACATCATCCGCACCGGCGCGTGGCCTGCCGCCGGATAGCTGAACTTGGCGAACTGCGACTCGATCGATTTGCCGTTCCACGGGTAGCCGCCGTCGGCTTTCCCTTCGAGAATCGCCTCAGGTAAGAAGATGCGTGGAATCTTCTGCTGCGGCGTGTTCACGGTCGGCAGTTGTGGCATGCGCTGATAGAGCTCAACCGCCATCGCCGTCTTCTCGATATCGCCGGACATGCCGCCGTCGGCGTAGCCCGGGAAATAGAAGTTGAGATCGACTGGGGCGCCCCATTGCAGATTGCCCATATTGATGCCGGGCTTGCCTAATCCCTGCATCGCGATCAGACACACCATGGTGCGCGCCCATTGGATGCCGGTCTGATTGCGGCAGGCGCCGCCGTGGCCGTTGCCCCAGCCGCCGCAGCCAAGATAGGTACGTTTGGCCGCCCATTCGCGCGCCAGCGCGCGCACGTCCTTTGCTGGGACGCCGGTCTCCTTTTCCTGCCATTCGGGCGACTTGGGCACGCCGTCGCGCTCGCCCATGACATAGGCCTTCCAGGCGTCGAAGCCGACCGTGCATTTGGCTACGTATTCCTTGTCGTAGAGCCCTTCCTTGATCCAAACGTGAGCGATCGCCATGGCGAGCGCCGGCGAGGTGGTCGGCTTCGGGCAGATCCATTTGCCCGGGAGGAATTGGGCGGACGAGTTGTAATGGGGATCGATGTGCACGACCTTGATGCCTAGCTTCTTCAGCCACTGTCGGCGCACCGTGCCTTCCTGCGAACCATAGGAGCCGCTGGTGGTTTCAGGATCGGCGGACCAGAATACAACCATCTCGCTGTTTTGCAGCAGATCCTCGACGGTGCCGTAAGTCTCACTCTGGCCAACGCGCATCGTGTAGCCCCAGTGGTGCGCGGCGCCCCAGTACCAGCCTTCCCAGCTGTCCGGATTATGGTGGACGGGCGTGTGACCGACGGCATTGGCGAAGCGGTATAATGCACTGAGGTAATAGCCGATATGGCCCCAAGTATGATGCGAGCCGTGCGAGACGGTCATGGCACCCGGGCCATGATCGTGCCTCACGCGCTTAATCTCGCTGGCGACGATGTCCAGCGCCTCGTCCCAGCTGATCGGCACGTAGCCCGATTTTCCTCGGTTCTCAACGTTGCGCTCGCCCTTCGGATCGAAGTCGACGCGCTTCATCGGGTGGAGCAAGCGGTCGGGCGAATAAATCATCGACCGGCTATTCTGACCGTGCGGGGCAAGCGTCGTCTTGCGCGGCGGCGTGAAATTCATTCCACGCGCATGAATCGTCCACGGCTGCGGATCGGTTTCGTCGAAGTCGATCGGCGTGGTACGGATGATCTTGCCGTCCTTGACGTAGACGAAAAGCGGGCCGCCGTTCGCCATATTGCAATAGCGCATCGTGCCGTTTGGCATCGGCGTGCCGAATTTCCAGCCGGCGGTCTGCATCATCATCAGGGTCTGCGCGAACCAGTTCGTCAGGTCCTCAGGACCGTCGACGCCGAGCGTAAAATCCTTCTGGGCGTTGATCTGGGCGAGCCAGTTGATCGGCGGCGTCAGCAAGGACGCGCCGATCGTGGCGTTCTTGAAGAAGAGCGTGATATCGGGCTTCGCGTGCATGCCCCGGCCGGAGCTGATCTCCCCGTCGCGAATTGAAATCCAGCGTCCGATTCCCTCGTCGCGCGCCTTGATCTGCGCAACCAAGTCGCGCTGCTTGAGCCGTGCGGCAAATGCCGGGTGCCTGCGCGCCACGAGCTTGAGCGCCAGCGGCAGAGCAAAAAGAATGATCGAGAGTTTCAGCCGCGAAAACATCATGCCCGCCTTTCGCCATTACGGAAATGCGCCCAGGACCCGCGCTCCCTGCGCGCCGCACAGCAGCGTCTCCGGAGCGCGATTATATACGGGCCGTGATCCAAAACCGATGCAGAATTCCGGAAGACTGATCGATTTTAGCGATCATTAGGCGGTAGCACGTTAGTGCCGCCATGCGCCCGATTTTACCGCGTCTTAACCGCTTCCCTGTCCGGCGCTTGACCCCTGTCCCGACGCGCCAAAATACACCGCCATTTTTTTCGCATCGACCGCGAGATCGGCGGACCGCCCGTCATAGACGACCCGCCCGCGATCGAGAACGAGCGTGCGTGACGCGAAGTTGAGCGCGAGATTTACATATTGCTCGACGAAGATGATGCCGAAATTGCCGGTATCGCGCAGCATCTCGAACACTTCGAACAGCTTTTCCACGATCACAGGCGCCAGGCCCTCCATGGGTTCATCCAGCAGCAAAAGCCGTGGATTGCCCATCAGCGCCCGTCCGACGCTGAGCATCTGCTGCTCGCCACCGGAAATCTCGTGACCACCATTGCTTCGACGCGACGCCAGATTCGGGAGCATTTCATAGACGCGTTCCAGATTCCAATGTCCCGGCCGGGCAGCGATCAGCAGATTTTCCTCGACGGTCAGCGAGCGGAATATGTCACGCGTCTGCGGCACATAGCCGATGCCGCCGCGCGCGCGATAATAACTGGGCAGCGACCCGATCTCGCGACCGTCGAATGTAATATTGCCCGAATGCATCCGCGTGTGGCCGGCGATCGTCTTCATCAGGGTCGATTTGCCGACACCGTTGCGCCCGAGGACGGCGAGCACGCTGCCCTGATCGATGGCAAGCGAGATTTCCTCGATGATCACTGTCGGGCCGAATCCGGCGGTGACCCGGTCAAGCCGCAGCAGGCCGGCCATGCTTGCTATCTCCAAGGTAAACTTCACGCACGCGCGCATCGGCCGCTATTTCTGCCGGCGAACCTTCCAGAAAAATCGAGCCCTGCACGAGCACGGAAATCTGCTGGGCAAAACGGAACACCAGATCCATGTCGTGATCGATCAGCAGCACCGCGATCTCCTTTGGCACGGTCGCGATGATGTCGAGGATGACATGGCTCTCCGCGGTCGGAATTCCGGCGGCGGGTTCGTCGAGCAGCAGGATTTTCGGGCGCAACGCCAGCGCAATGGCAATTTCAAGCAAACGCTGCCGGCCGTATGGCAATAATTGCGCCTGCACGTCCGCAACATCGCTCAAACCGACGCGATGAACGAGTTCATCCATACGCTCGAGTTGCGCACGATGGCTGAGCACCGAACGGAAGATGTTCCCGGCAATTCCATCGCACTCAGCAACTGCCAGAAACACGTTTTCGCGCACGCTCATCTTGGGAAACAACGAGGTGATCTGGAACGTTCGGCCGATGCCCAGCCGGATACGTCGCGCTTCGCCCAGTTCGGTTACGTCCTCGCCGTTGAGCAGGATGTTGCCGGAGGAGGGCCTTAAACGGCCGGTGAGCAGATTGAGGAACGTCGTTTTGCCCGCCCCATTCGGACCGATCAGCGCACGGCGTTCGCCGGGCCGAAGCGTGAAATTCACATCGGTGATCACTCGGTTTGCTTCGAACGAACAGTTGAGTACGCGGGTTTCCAGCGTCGCGGTGCCGGTCATGGCCGTCTCCGCGCCTTGATCGCATGAACGATGCGTTCGGCGATCCCGATGATGCCACCCGGCGCCAGCATCACCATGGCGATCAGAATGAGCCCAAGCCCAAGAAACCAGTTCGCCGGATCCTGCTTGGCCAGTTGGTCCTGGGCCAACATGAAGGAGGGGACGCCCACAAATGCGCCATACAGGCGGCCCGAACCGCCCAGAATCAGCATGATCAGGATATTGCCCGATAGTTCGAAGCTGAGTGAATGCAGCGCGACAAACTGCGTCGTCTGCGCCTGCAAGGCGCCGGCAAGCCCGGCCAGCGCTGATGCAATCACATAAATGATGATGCGGCGGCGCATGATCGGACACCCGATTGCCGCCATGCGCGCGTCATTCTCACGAATGCCGCGCAGCGACCAGCCGAACGGCGAGTTGATCAACACCTGCACAAAGGTGAAAACCAGGAACAATGCCGCCAGACTGTAGAAAAACGCGGTCCTGCCGCGGAAGTCGAACGCGAACAGACCGAGCAGCGGCGTGAACGAAACGCCCTGCAGTCCGTCCTCGCCGCCGGTCAGACCGGTTGCCTTGTTGGCGATTTCGTAAAGCAGAAACGCCGACGCCATTGTCAGCATCAGCAGCGTGAGACCTTTGGTCCGCAGCATGGCAACGCCGAACGCCAGACCGGTGACCGCCGCCAGCATCATTCCGCACAGCGCGGTGACAATCGGATCGGTGATGCCGTGCACGGAAAGGATGCTCGCCGTGTAGGCCCCCATGCCGAAAAGCCCGGCATGACCAAGTGTGACAATGCCCGCATAACCCACCAGCAGATCGAGCGACAATGCGAACAGGATCATCACGAAGACCTGTGTCGCCAGCGGCTCATATCCCGGAAGCGCCAGTGGCAGGGCCGCCACCGCTACCCAGGGCAGCAATTTCAACACGCGGACGATCACGGACGACGTCAAAGAGCGAACGATGGGCGATGCGGAAACTGTTGCCATGCTGCAATCTCAACGACGCCGCATGATGCCGTTCGGGCGCCAAATAAGAACGATAAAAACAAAAGCGAATATGAAGATCGAGCCGGCTTGCGGCACGACATAGTGGCAGGNNCGCAGGCGGTGTCGGCCAATCCGATCGCCAGCGCCGCGACGAACGGGCCCCTGATATCGCCAAGACCGCCGACCGCGACAACGATCAGGAAGTAGACGATATAATCCAGCGGATAAGTTGGCGAGATAGCGAGAACATCGGCGCCAAGTCCGCCGCCCAGCGCGGCGAGACCGGTTCCCAAACCGAAGGTGCCGGCAAACAAACGGCTGGTATTGATGCCGATCGATTGCGCCATTGCCCGATTGTCGACGGCGGCGCGGATGCGCGCGCCGAACAATGTTCGATCGAAGACGAACCAAAGCCCAGAAATGACCGCGGTGGCGAATCCGACGAGCGCCACCCGGTAAGCCGGCAGCGTGAGATGGAGGATCGTCACCTGCCCTTTCAGATAGTCCGGAAGCTGGATCGGCTGCGCCAGCGGCCCCCATGCGATGCGCACGATCGCAACCGAGACCAGAATAAGGCCGAACGAGAACAACACCTGATCGAGTTCCGACCGCCCGTAAAGATGACGGTAGAGCGTCCGCTCCAGCACAAAACCGAGCGCCGCGACCAGGACACAGCCGGCCGCGAGCGACGGCAGGAACGGAACGCCCAACCGATTCATCAAGGTGACGGTCACGTAGCCGCCAAGCATGGCGAATACGCCGTGCGCAAGATTAACGAAGCCCATCAACCCCATCGTGACCGAGAGCCCGACGGAGATCAGGTATAGGATCATGCCATAAGCGACCCCGAAGAACAGAATGGTGATGGCTGTTGTCACAGCTTCGCGCCCAGCGTTTCCAGTTGTCGATGCTCCCGGCTATTTCTTATTGAACACTTTCCATGGATCGCCAATCGGGCCAATGGTCGCGAATTCGATGTTGGCCAGATGCCCGTCCTTTTCTTCGACGCGGCGCAGGTAGAGGTTCTGCACCAGATCGCCCTGCTGGTCGATCTTGATCGGCCCGCGCGGGCTGTTCGGGTCGGACCACCCGCGCAGGAATTTCATCATCGCATCGGGATCAATGATTCCCTTTTGCGCATTTCCCTTTTGCGCATTGATCGCATCGTAAATCGCCTGCATGCCATCCCACCCGGCGACGGCGAAATAGGTCGGAACCGAGTTGGCGCCGTATTCCTTTTTCCATGCGGCGATGAAATCGACATTGGCCTTGCGCGCTGCGGCCGGCGAATACTGCCCGAGCGTGACGACGCCCAATGCGCTGCGCCCCATATTCGGCAGTTCCTCATCGGAGGTAATGTCGAGCGGGCCAATCAGCTTAATCTTCGACTTCGTGATGCCGATATCGTCGAACGCTTTCATGAACGCGGTCGCCTGCGGACCGCCCGGATTGAACACATAGACCACGTCCGGGTTCGTATCCTTGACCTTCTGGAAGTACGGCAGATAGTCGGTCGTCGCCAGCGGAATGCGAACCGAGCCGACGATCTTGCCGCCGCCTTCGGTGAAGCTCTTGGTAAACGCGGCTTCGCCGTCGTAGCCAGGAGCAAAGTCGCTCACCACCGTGTAGGCGGTTTTCCAGCCCTGTTTCGCCGCCCACTCACCGAGCGGGTAACTGGTTTGCCACAACGTCCACCCGGTGCGCACGACGTAAGGCGACTGCTGCGTCACCGTGCTGCCGCCGGCCGTCATGGTGACGAACGGTACCTTCGCCTCTTTCGTCAGTGCGGCGATCGCCATGGCATTGGGCGTCCACTGTCCGCCGGTCAGGATCTGCACATGATCGCGCAGCACCAATTCTTGGGCGAGACGCTTGGCGAGGGAAGGATTGACACCGGTGTCGTCGCGCTTGACTAGTTCAATCTTGACGCCGGGGGGCAACTCGCTCGCATGCAGCTTGCTGAAGAGATTGATCGCGCGATCGATCTGTTCGCCGAGCGCGGCATCGCGGCCCGAATAGGTCAGAATCACGCCGACCTTGATCGTTTCGGCCTTAGCGGGGGCCAGCGCCGCCATCGTCAACGCCGCGGCAACAAGGCCCTGACGCAATAGCCTGCTGCCGATCTTTTTCGTGAAGCTCACAATTCCCTCCTTAGGTTTTATTTGATTGTTCGTGTTCAACCTGTCGAACACGCCCAGCCGATGCTTGAGCGCATGGTCTTTAGCAGGCCATTGTAGACGAACCACGATCTTGAACCGATGAAAATTTCCGGAAGTCTGATCGGTTTTGGCAATCATTAGGCGGTAGTGCGTTAGGGCCGCGTGCGTCCGGCGCGTCGGCCCCTGCCCTTGGAAGAACCGATCTTGGCCGCCACGCGCTCGATTTCGGCGAGAAAGGCGAGGCCGACCGCGGACAATTCGTGTCTGGCGCGCGAGATGACAGCGACCTGCCAGGGCTGCATCGGCGAGTCGAGTGGCAAAAGTGCAATCGAGGGCGGCGTGCGATCGCCAAAAAACACCTGCGAGGGCACGAGCGTGACGTAGTCGCCATTCGCCACGAGTGCGAGGGCGCAGGCGAACGAGGTGCATTCGATCGTGCTCTTCGGTAGAGCGAGGTGGTTGGACGCAAAGGTCTGTTCGAAAACATCGAGGCCGGTATGGCTGCGGCGATAGATGATCCAATCGAGTTCCAGCAAGTCGGCGAGTTGAAGCTTGCGCGCGCTGATCAAGGGATGATCGGCGCGAACCGCTGGCATCAGGTGATCCTCGACCAATCGGACGAAGCTTAGTGTTTCGTCGCGCGGCCGGGTGGGCACCAGACAGATGGCAAAATCGATATCGCCGGTGCGGATCGCCGGCAGAATGTCCGGGTAGACGTCTTCTGAAATGCGGAAACTCACCCTTGGGCGCGCGCGCTGGAAAGCGATGATCGCACGCGGCAGCAACCCCATGGCAACCGTCGGCGAGGCGCTCACGCGGATTTCGCCAACCTGGGCGCCCTGGATCGTTTGCACGTCGTTGCGCGCATGGCGCAGTTCCGCTTCGATGACCTTGGCGCGGCCGAGCAGCGCCTTGCCGGCGGCGGTCGCGGTGACCCCGTGCGCGCTGCGATGCATGATTTCGGCGCCGAGTTCCTCCTCCAAATTCTGGATGCTCTTGCTCACCGAGGATTGCGACAGGTTCAGGTTGACCGCCGCTTGACGCACGGCGCCGGCCTCCACCACCGCGATGAAATTTCGAAGTTGGCTGAGCTTCATCCGGCCACCATCACGACGGGTGATGGCAAAAAACTATCACAGAATTCGCTTTCTGCATATCTGAGATATCGCTGATAGAGTAAGCTGCCGGACCAGTCTCGCGCCTTGATGGATGACTCATTGTGAACGAGCCCGACTGCAAATTTGACGCTTGCCATCATTCGGATGAGGCTGGTCCGACGCTAACCGTCCGATACTCAACGTGCTCCTGGCAGTCCCTCAACCCTCCGTCTCTCCGGTGGAACACAAATTTGCGAGGATGACGAATGAAATACAACCGCCCACAAGCGACCGCGTCATGGGGCATGATGGCCAAGGATTGGGAGCAGGGAATCGATTACAATCGCCTGCACAAGCAACGCCTCTCGCGTGCCCAGGAAGCGATCCGTCATGCCGGCCTCGGCGGCGTCATCGCCTTCAATTTCGACAATATCCGCTACATCACCGGCACGCATATCGGTGAATGGGCACGCGATAAGTTCATGCGCTATGCCCTGTGCCCGGTGCAGGGTCCGCCATTCCTGTGGGATCCGGCGGCGCCGGCCAAGCGTCTATCGTCGCCCTGGATCGCCGACAATGTCGCCGCGCCAATTTCGACGATGCAGGGCGGGTTGCCGCCGCAGATGAACGTGCAGGGTGATTTCGCCAAGCAAATAAAAAGGGCACTCGTTCACTTCGGCATCGAAAAGGAACCGATCGGTATCGATCTCATGGAACTGCCAATGCTGCGCGCCCTGGAAAAGGAGGGCGTCGAGGTCGTTGACGGTCAGCAGGCGATGCTCGATGCCCGCGAGGTCAAGACCGGCGACGAGATCGAACTGCTGAAAATGGCCTGCGCCATGGTCGACGCGACTTACGTCGACATCGCCAGGGCGATCCGGCCGGGCACGCGCGAGAACGAGCTCGTTGCGATCGCGAATGACCGGCTGTTCCGCATGGGCTCGGAACGAGTCGAGTGCGTGAATTCCGTCTCCGGCCCGCGCGGCCGACCGCATTCGCACACTTTTTCCGACCGCCTGATCCAGCCGGGCGACATGGTGTTCCTCGACATCATGCACTCGTTCAACGGCTACCGTACCTGCTACTACCGCACCTTCATTTGCGGCGAGCCGAACAAGCATCAGATCGACGCCTACGAGACCGCGTCGAAGTGGATTAGCGCCTCGATCGACCTGATCCGGCCCGGCATCACGCCCGACCAGGTGGCACAGGTATGGCCCGATGCACAGGAATTTGGCTATCGCGACGAGGCCGAAGCATTCCTGCTGCAATACGGCCATGGCGTCGGTTTGTCGCTGTGGGAGCGGCCGATCATCTCCAAGCGTTACACTGGGCAGAACACGCCGCTCAAGCAAGGCATGGTGTTCGCGCTCGAGACCTGGAAGGGCGCCGAGGACGGCTCCGGCGCGGCGCGCATCGAGGAAGAGGTCGTGGTCACCAAGGACGGTTGCCAGATCATCACCAATTTCCCATCCGACCGCCTGATCTCGTGCGGGCTGCCGGGCTGTGAGGTGTTTTGAGCGCGCTTCGCGCGCGCGATTTGATTGCAGGTTGAAACCTTGCCTCAAACACCAGTCACCATCCTGACCGGATTCCTCGGCAGCGGCAAAACGACGCTGCTCAATCGCGCGCTGCGCGATCCGTCGATGGCGCACACCGCGGTCGTCATCAACGAATTCGGCGAAATGGGCCTCGACCATCTGCTCGCGGCGCAGAGCAATGATACCATCATGGTGCTGGAGAACGGCTGTCTGTGCTGCACCGTTTTCGGCGATCTCGTGACGACGTTGAACAACCTCTATCACGCGCGCGAGGCGGGGGAGATTTCCCGTTTCGATCACGTGGTGATCGAAACATCGGGCCTTGCCGATCCATCGCCGCTAAACCAAGCCTTCCTGTCCGACCCGACGCTCTCCGGGCTCTATCGCATCGGCACCGTGGTGGCGACCGTGGATGCCGTGAATGGCCCCGACACGCTCGACAAGCATGTCGAGTCGGTGCATCAGGTTGCGCTCGCCGATCACATCCTGATCACCAAGCTCGATCTGGTCGATCCCGCGAAGGCAAGCGAGGCCGAGGCGGCGCTGACCGCGCGCCTGCATCGCATCAACCCGGCGGCAAAAATTTTCCGCATCGACGACCCGGCATTCGAAATCGGCGCCCTGTTGCGCAGAGTCGGCCTCGATCCGGCCGAGGCAAAGAGCGACGTGAATGCCTGGCTCAATGCTGCCGCCTACCAGCGGCCCGTTGAGCACGACCACGCGCATCACGAGCACGACCACCAGCGCGGCCTGTACGACCGCGACATCGCCTCGTTCTGTTTCGTGCGGGAAAAGCCCATTCCGCGTGAGGCGCTGCGCCTGCTGCTCGATGCCTTGCAGCAGAACCTCGGTCCCAATCTGTTGCGAGTGAAAGGCATCGTTAACATTGCCGAGGAACCGGACCGGCCGGCGGTCATCCAGGGCGTGCAACATCTCTTGCATAACCTGACATGGCTCGAGCGGTGGCCGGACGCCGACCGCCGCAGCAAGATTGTGTTCATCACGCAAGCGTTCGATCGCGCCGAGGTCGAGGATATGATCGCGGTGCTCGATCGTGTCGCGGCGCGCACGGCCGCGGCCCGAGCTCGGGCCCAGGGCATATGATGAGTTTCTTAGTAGAAGATTAATACCAAGTCCCATTGGTCAGAACCCGTGCGCCCATTGGCGCAATCCGATGGACATGATGCGCCAAGGCTGGTCGACGAGCTTGTTCCATGCCTCGCAGTAGTGGTCGACGAGATCGTCATAGGATTTGAAGACGCGGTTGGAGAGCCAGTTGTCGCGCATAAACTGCCAGATGTTTTCGACCTGGTTGAGCTCAGGACATTTCGGTGGCAGGGCGATAATGGTGATGTTGGGTGGCACGACGAGGCGCGTCGACATGTGCCAGCCAGCCTGATCGACCAAGAGGACGGCGTGTGCACCGGGTGCGACGGTCTCGGCAATACACGCTGCTCGCGCGCCACGAGAACCTCAGCCTGGAGGGCAGGAAATCACTCAAGCTGCTACTGACAGCGAACAAGCGGCTGAACACGGCCTACGTTCTGAAGGAATCTTTCAGCCAGCTCTGGAATTACGAGCGCGAGGGCTGTCGCACTCAACGCATCACGGCTGCGGTCGGCGGCAGCACCAGCTACGGCCTTCTCGTCAGCCGCAGAGGAACCAGGCGCCAATAGATCGGCTGGGTAGCAAAACAAAAACGCCTCGGCACTAGGCCGGGACGCTTAATGTGTCATCGTTCCGTGCAGTGGCTTATCGGCGAGCGCCCATGAAGCGCAGCAGGAATAGGAACAGGTTGATGAAGTCAAGATAGAGCGCCAGCGCGCCCATCACCGCCTTGCGGCCGGCAACGGTGCCGTCGTCCTGTACGCTATACATCTCCTTGATCCGCTGGGTGTCCCAGGCGGTGAGGCCCGCAAAGATCAGCACGCCGATCGCCGAGATGGCGAAGTCGAGCCCGGTGCTCTTGAGAAACATGTTGACGATCATCGCCAAGATGATTCCGAACAAGCCCATGATCAGGAACGAGCCGATAGGCGAAAGATCGCGCTGCGTGCTGTAGCCGTAGAGGCTAAGTGCACCGAACGACGCCGCCGAGATGAAGAAGGTGCGGGTGATCGACGCGCCGGTATATTGCAAGAAGACCGTCGATAGCATTAACCCGAGCAGGCCAGCATAGACCAAGAACAGAACGAAGGCCGTGCTCGCCTGTAGCTTGTTGATACGGAAGCTCAGGAAGAAGACGATGCCAAGCGTGCCAAGGAACAGCACGATCGTCAGCGGGCCGCCGAAGATGGCTTGGCCGAACGACGTCAACCCGGTGATTCTCCCGGCCTCGTCTGTGATGATCGCGGCATTGAAAGTGAGCCAGGAAACAACGCCGGTTAAAGCGACGCCGGCGGCCATGTAGTTGTAGACGCGAAGCATGTAGGCGCGCAGGCCTGCATCGATCGCTACGGATTGCGCGGCGCCGAAGCCACGGGCCGCTACGTTTCGGTCGAAGTCCGACATCGAAGGTCCCTTTCATCTGTCCCGGCTTTGAGCCGGTCACGTCAGTCGCGCCGGCTTGCTGCCTTCGCGCTCATGTTCTGAATTTAGTGTGCAACAAGTCTGGGCGCCAGATATGGCCCGATGATGACCCTGGAACATTGCGGAACTTTAACCGGGATTCCCCGGATGACTCGCGAACTGGCGCGATTATTCGCGCTTTTCCGGCCTTCCTGCAATACAGACGTGAGGTGTGGACCGCTACCGTGGCCTCGGGCAGCCGGAACGGTGGTCGAGGGCCTGATCTGGCCATTTTCCCTTGTCCCTACTCAAAATTCTAAATGCCGGAGAAACGGCAGGATTTCTTTGACTTTCGGAGTTTTGAGTAGGGACAGGCATACGCCGACCTGCTTATCCAGATCGACAAGCCCGCCCAACGCATGACCGTCACGGTCAACGGCGAGCAGCTGTACGAGTGGCCGGTATCGACCGGGGGACGCGGCTATGACACGCCAAGCGGCACCTTCAAGCCCTTCCGAATGGAGATCGACCACACCAGCGACGAGTATGATAATGCGCCGATGCCCGCGATGATGCTCGGTATGGGCAAATTCGAACCAAAAAAGCCGGAGACATTCAACTGGCTAACAAAATACAATTTGTTAGTCAGTTCACGGCTCCGGTTTGCTCGGTTCGACCAGACCCATTCTCGAAATCCGCCACGTACCAGGGATACGGTGCAACCAGACCGTTATGAGCGGTACGCCCTCCCCGGAAAAGCCGATAAAATCTGATGATTAGCGTGGCGTTTGATGACGTTTGACAACGTTTGTTTTTGTTTGGTTGCGGCGTATCGTTGGTCGATCGTTGGTCAGGATGAGTGCGCGTTTTGTTTCTCAAACCAAAACCGCCCACAAGTGCGTAATCCACGTGATCGTGAGCACGGTTTCCAGACGATCGTGAGCACTCATTCCGCGTGATCATGAGCGGCCATCGGGACATGCTGTAGTGGGTGGTGGCCGCCTATGCTATCGTTCGCGCTGTTTCAGAGTTGATCTGGGGAATGTCGGATGAGCAATATGTTCATTGATCGATCAAAGACGGCATTAGTCGTCATTGATTTGCAAAAAGGTATCGTAGGACGGCAAACCGCTCCATATGCGTCGGAGAGCGTAATAAAAAATGCGGCAGCGCTTGCCGCAGCTTTCAGGAAAAACGGCATGCCGGTGTTCTTGGTGCGGGTAACTCCATCTCCGGACGGGAAAGACGCGTTACGTCCCGTCGCTGATGCAGTAATGCCGGCGCAAACTCCTCCGCCGGACTGGGCAGAAATTGTTCCCGAGATGGGACCGAAGCCGGGTGATTTCTTGATCACCAAACGTCAGTGGGGCGCTTTCTATGGTACGGAACTTGATTTGGAATTTAGAAGACGCGGCATAACAACCATGGTCCTATGCGGCATAGCAACGAATATCGGCGTCGAGAGCACCGCTCGGTTCGCTTACGAATATGGCTACCATCAAATTTTTGCGGAGGACGCAATGTCCGCCATGTCAGCCGAAGAACATATGTTCACGATCGCCAAAACGTTTCCGCGCATTGGCCTTGTGAGGAAAACCGAAGAAATATTGACCGGTCTATAAATCGGTCTCGTGCACGATCATCGTGCCTTCGGCCAACGCGCTCACCCGCACCATCCATGATCGGATGCCGGTGTTTATCGAGCCGAAGGACTTCGGGCCATGGCTAAGCAGCGAGGCGGGAACCGAATCATTGCCGGCCGCGCCGGACGATACTCTCCGCCTTTGGCCGGTATCGAAGCGCGTAAACCGCACCGGCAACGTCGATGATCCAACGCTGATCGAGCAAGGACGAAGCCGCACGCGACCTCTATGCGTGCGTTTCATAGTGTACTCAAAGAGACCGCTTTGCTCGGGCACCCACGATTAAAGGGACTTGGATGATCCAGCCCATTCAGCCACGCACCGTTTCGCCTGGAGCGCTGCGCCTCATGGCTGCCTTTATTGGTTCAGTCTGCATTAATGTGCAATTTTATAGGTTCGTCCGGCCTCCGCATTCGGAGATTGCGCCAACAGGCGCGGAATGGGTGGGCGTGAGAGGCCGGATGCGCTTCATCGGAACACTGTTTTTTTTCCTGGCTGTGGCCAGCGGACCCGCCTCGGCCTCACCGGACGCGTGCCCGGGAAATCCGGACGCGCTCGGCACCAGCCGCGTCCTCACGATCAGCCCGAGCGAATTCAGCCAAATCGGCAGCATGCAGTACAAGCAGACGCTGCCGCTCAACGACCATGAGGTGGTGATCACTTTCGACGACGGCCCGCTGCCGCCCTATACCAACATCATTCTCGATACGTTGGCGTCGCAATGCGTGAAGGCCACCTATTTTCTGGTCGGCCAGATGGCGCATGCTTATCCGTCCGTAGTCCGGCGCATCTACAACGAGGGGCATACCATCGGCACCCACAGCCAGGACCATCCGCTCGCTTTCCAGCGATTGTCATTGCAGCGGGTTGAATACGAGGTCGACGACGGCATCGGTTCGGTCGATAGCGCGATCGGCGATGCAAAAGCCGTGGCTCCATTTTTCCGCATTCCCGGACTGGGCCGCTCCAAAACGGCGGACGATTTCCTCGCCTCGCAGTCGTTGGTGACCTGGAGCGCGGACGTGGTCGCCGACGACTGGTTCAGGCACATCAGCGCGCAAACCATCGTGCAAAGGGCACTGCAACGGCTGGAGGCCAAGGGCCGCGGCATCCTACTGCTGCACGACATCCACCCCGCCACCGCTATGGCGTTGCCGACGCTGCTCAAGGAGCTCAAGGCGCACGGCTTCCATGTGGTTCAGGTGGTGCCGGCGGGCGATCGGCCGAAATCTGTGCCCGAACTGATGGCCTCGCCCGCCACTGACAGGGGCGCCTGGCCGACCGTGCTCACCAGCGCCCACAGCGGCGACAATGCTATGACCACTCGACGATACCACCGGATCAAGAGGGTCGACGCCAGCAAGCGTCGTTCGGCGGCCGTGTTCTCGGATGCCATTCCTCGCCGCTCTAAGCGCGGCATCTGAGAGTCCAGCCCCCCTGTCCCAACTCAAAACTCTAAATGCCAGGAAAACTCCATGATTTCTTTGGCTTTCGGAGTTTTGAGTAGGGACAACGGTCTGGGAATACGACCCCGCGGTCAACAAGTGGAATGTGAAGAAGCAGATGCCGGGGCCCGCGCATCACATCATGGTCGCGAGCTACCACGACAAGATCTACGTGTTCGGCGGCTACACGCGCCCAAAGGATCTCAAAGCGTGGCAGCCAACCAACAAAGCCTGGGAGTATGATCCGGCGA
>PMAF01000095.1:244-15873 GCA_003152455.1 Hyphomicrobiales bacterium | reverse complement strand
AGGTTGAATAGTAGTCTATAACTTGATTTATTGATACAATACATCTTTAGGTTGCATGCGGGCGCACCCCGGTCTCTTTCATGCCCGAATTGGCTGTTCATAAAGGTTTTCCCGGCACCCTCATTTGACAGGGCGGGGTGCCTTCACCATGTTCCGGCCAAAGCNNGAATCGCCCGCCAAGGCGAAGACGATCAACAAGTACCTTGGGCCCGGTTACGAGGTCTTGGCCTCCTTTGGCCATATTCGCGACCTGCCGGCCAAGGACGGATCGGTCGATCCGGACAATAACTTCAAGATGTTGTGGGAGGTCGACCCGCAGTCGCAGAAGCGCGTCAACGACATCGCCCATGCCCTCAAGGGCGCCGACACCCTCATTCTGGCGACCGACCCCGACCGCGAGGGTGAAGCGATTTCCTGGCACGTGCTGGAAGCGCTCAACGAAAAGAAGGCGCTGAAAGGCCAAACGGTCGAGCGCGTCGTGTTCAACGCGATCACCAAGCAGTCGGTGACCGAGGCCATGAAGCATCCGCGCGCCATCGACAGCGCGCTAGTGGACGCCTATCTGGCGCGCCGCGCGCTCGATTATCTGGTCGGCTTCACGCTTTCGCCGGTGCTCTGGCGCAAGCTGCCGGGCGCCCGCTCCGCCGGCCGCGTGCAATCAGTGGCGCTGCGGCTGGTTTGCGACCGCGAACTGGAGATCGAGAAATTCGTCGCCAAGGAATATTGGTCGATTGTCGCCAAGTTGGCGACGCCGCGCGGCGATAGTTTCGAAGCGCGCCTGATCGGCGCCGACGGCCAGAAGCTTCAGCGTTTGGATATCGGCACCGGCGTCCAAGCCAATGACCTGAAGAATGCGCTCGAAAGCGCGACCTTCACCGTCGCCACGGTCGAAGCCAAGCCCGCGAGGCGCAACCCGCCGCCGCCCTTCACCACCTCGACCATGCAGCAAGAGGCGAGCCGCAAGCTCGGCTTTGCGCCCGCAATCGCGATGCGCCTGGCGCAGCGCCTTTATGAAGGCGTCGAGATCGACGGCGAGACTACCGGCCTCATCACTTATATGCGGACCGACGGCATCGACATCGCACCGGAGGCGATTTCCGATATCCGCGCGATGATCGGCAAGAATTTCGGCGTGAAATATGTGCCGGGCTCGCCGCGCACCTATCACAACAAGTCGAAGAATGCGCAAGAGGCGCACGAAGCGGTGCGCCCAACCGACCCGCACCGCACGCCCGATCAGGTCGCCAAATATGTCGACCGCGATCAGGCGCGTTTGTACGAGTTGATCTGGAACCGCGCGGTCGCGAGCCAGATGGAATCCGCCGAACTCGAACGCACCACCGTTGATATCGCCGCCAAATCCGGCAGCCGCAGCATCGATCTGCGCGCCACCGGCCAGGTGGTGAAATTCGACGGCTTCCTGACGCTCTATCAGGAAGGCCAGGACGAGACGCCGGAAGACGAAGACTCGAAGCGCCTGCCGGCCATGTCGGAAAACGAGAAGCTGGCGAAAGAAGCGATTGAAGCCGCGCAACACTTCACCGAACCGCCGCCGCGCTTTTCCGAGGCAGCCCTCGTCAAGCGCATGGAAGAGCTCGGCATCGGCCGGCCCTCCACCTACGCGTCGATCCTGCAGGTGCTGCAGGATCGCGGCTACGTTCGCATCGACAAGAAGCGGCTCATCCCGGAAGACAAGGGCCGCGTCGTCGTCGGCTTCCTGGAAAGCTTTTTCCAACGCTACGTGGAATACGACTTCACCGCTTCGCTCGAAGAGCAACTCGACCGCGTTTCCAATAACGAGATCAATTGGAAGAAGGTGCTGGAGGATTTCTGGACCGGCTTCATCGCCGCGGTCAACGACATCAAGGAACTGCGCATCACCCAGGTGCTCGACGCGCTCAACGACCTGCTCGAGCCGCACATCTTTCCGGCGCGCGCCGACGGCGGCGACGTGCGACAATGCCCGCAATGCGGCAACGGCAAGCTGTCGCTCAAAGTCGGACGTTTCGGCGCCTTTATCGGCTGTTCGAATTACCCGGAATGCACCTTCACCCGCCAGATGACGCCGGGCGCCGGCGGCGTGCAGGCCACCAAGGTGCTGGGTGTCGATCCCGCCACCGGCCTCGACGTGACAATTCGCGGCGGACGTTTCGGAACGTATCTTCAACTCGGCGAACAGGCGAAAGCGGAAAAGCCAAAGAAGGGCGAGAAAGCCGAGAAGCCGCCTAAGCCGAAGCGCGCCAGCCTGCCGAAAGGCGTCGCGGCCGACGACATCGATCTCGACAAGGCGCTGGCGCTGCTGTCGCTGCCGCGCGAGGTCGGCAAATCGCCGGAAGACGGCGAGCCGATCCTGGCCGGCGTCGGACGCTTCGGCCCTTACGTCAAACACGGCAAGGTCTATGCGAGCCTGGAAGAAGGCGACGACGTTCTCACCGTCGGCCTCAACCGTGCCATGCATCTGATTGCCGACAAGATCGCCAATCCGAAAAAGGGCGGCCGCCGCTTTGGCGCCGACCCGGGCAAGGCGCTGGGCGATCATCCCGACAAGGGCGGACCGATCATGGTCAAGAATGGCCGCTATGGACCCTATGTCAGCCACAATGGCGTCAACGCCACGCTCACCGGCGACAAGACGCCGGATACGGTGACGCTGGATGAAGCGGTGGTGCTGCTCGACGCCCGAGCGGCCATGATGGGCGGCTCGCCGAAGGGCCGCCGCGCTGCCGGCCGCAAAACCGCCTCCGGCAAGGCCGCGGCCACGCCGCCGGCCAAGCCGAAAAAGCCGGCCGCGGCTAAACCAAAGAAACCAGCCGCGGCTGCCGCCAACGCCAAGCCGGCACGCCGCACCAAAGCCACCGCGGCCGAGTAGCTAGCGAAGCTTCCTTTCAATCATTACATTCTTTGCAACGCGCCCCGTTTCATTGGGCGCAGGAAAATCTATTTTGAACAAACAGACCAAACGAACACCTTCCCTCCCTTCCAAGGCCGACATTCTCGCCTTCATTGGCAAGCAGCCCGGCAAAGTCGGCACCCGCGAGATCTCCCGCGCGTTCGGCCTCAAGAACGCCATGCGCGCCGAGCTCAAGCGTATGCTGCGCGACCTGGCGGACGACGGCGCGGTCGAAAAACGCGGCAAGAAGCTCCACCACGCCGGCACCCTGCCCTCCACCGTGCTCGCCGACGTCACCGCGCGCGATACCGACGGCGACTTGCTCGCCACTCCCGACGAATGGGATGAAGAAGCGCACGGCGCGGCGCCAAAAATCAGAATTCACACTCCGCACAAGGCGAGGCCCGGGCAAGCCGCCGGCGTCGGCGACCGCGTCCTGCTGCATGTCGAGGAAACCGACGAGGACGCCGGCATCCGCCACCGCGGCCGTGTCATCAAGATCATCGATCACCCCAAACACCGCGTGCTGGGGATCTTTCGCAAGGCGCCGCACGGCGGCGGAAGGCTGGAGCCGGTCGACAAGAAGATGCTCGGCAAGGAGCTCAGTATTCCGGCCGGAAGCACCCATGACGCCCAGGACGGCGATCTGGTCGCGGTCGAGACCAGCCGCGCGCCGCGCTTGGGGCTGGCGACCGGGCGCGTGGTGGAGCGGCTTGGCTCGCTCGCGAGCGAGCGCGCCGTCAGCTTGATCGCCATTCACTCCCACACCATTCCGCACGTGTTTCGCCACGACACGCAGGCCGAAGCGGACGCCGCCCGGCCGGCGACGCTCGCCCATCGCGAGGACTGGCGAAGCGTGCCGCTCATCACCATCGATCCGCCCGACGCCAAGGACCACGACGACGCGGTTCACGCCGAGCCCGACACTGCCTCCAACAATCATGGCGGATTCATTGTCACGGTCGCCATCGCCGACGTCGCCCATTACGTGACGCCCGGCTCGGCGCTCGACCGCGAAGCGCTGGTGCGCGGCAATTCCGTTTATTTCCCCGACCGCGTGGTGCCGATGCTGCCGGAGCGCATCTCCAACGATCTCTGCTCGCTGCGGCCGCGCGAGGACCGCGCCGCGCTCGCGGTGCGCATGGTGATCGGCGCCGACGGCCGCAAGCGCTCGCATACGTTTCACCGTATCATGATGAGGTCGGCCGCTAAGCTGTCCTACGAACAGGCACAATTCGCCATCGGCGGGCGCACCGATGAGGAAACCGCGCCGCTGATCGAACCTGTGCTGCGGCCGCTCTACAACGCCTATGAAGCGCTCGTCCGCGCGCGTAGCGAGCGCGGGCCGCTCGATCTCGATCTCCCGGAACGTAAGATTCTACTCAAGGAAGACGGCACCGTCGATCGCGTCGTCACGCCGGAGCGGCTCGAGGCCAACCGGCTAATCGAGGAATTCATGATCCTCGCCAACGTCGCCGCCGCCGAGACGCTGGAAAAGGCGCCGGTGCCGCTGATCTATCGCGTGCACGACGAGCCCGGGATTGAGAAGGTCAACGCGCTGCGCGAATTCCTCGCCACGCTCGACATTCCCTTCGCTAAGGGCGGCGTCCTCAAGGCGGAAGCCTTCAACCGCGTGCTCGCCCAGGCCAAGGGCCGCGACGCCGAGCCGCTGATCAACGACGTAGTGCTGCGCACGCAATCGCAGGCCGAATACGCGGCCGAGAATTACGGCCATTTCGGCTTGAACCTGCGGCGCTACGCGCATTTCACCTCGCCGATCCGCCGCTACGCCGACCTGATCGTGCATCGCGGGCTGATCCGCTCGCTCAAGCTCGGGCGCGACGGCCTGCCGGAGGCAACAGACACTGCGGCACTGGCCGAAATCTCCGCGCAGATTTCAGCGACCGAGCGGCGCGCCATGCTGGCCGAACGGGAAACCAACGACCGGCTGATCGCGCACTTTCTGTCCGACCGCGTCGGCGCCACCTTCGACGGCCGCGTCTCCGGCGTGCATCGCGCCGGCCTGTTCGTGAAGCTGCACGAGACCGGCGCCGACGGTTTCGTGCCGGCGCGCACCATAGGCGACGAGTATTTCCGCCACGACGAGGCCGGTCACGCCATGGTCGGCGCGCGCTCCGGCGCGAGCTACCGGCTCGGCGACCGTGTCACCGTCAAACTGGTGGAAGCAGCTCCCGTCGCAGGCGCGCTGCGCTTCGAGCTTTTATCGGAAGGGCGGCCCGGACGGCCGAGCCGCCGCCCGCGGCACGAACAGCGCCAACATTACCGGCCGCGCGGCAAGCAACGGAAGGCACGATGACGAAAGATCTGGGAAAACTCTGGGCCGAACGCATGACCCGGCAGGAGCGCGACCAGTCGTTCCCGGACAGCGAACCGCGCGACGCAGCCACGCTGATGCTGATCGACCGCTCCGGCGCAAAGCCCAAGGTGCTGCTCGGCCGCCGCCACGGCGGTCACAAATTCATGCCGGGCAAGTACGTCTTTCCGGGCGGACGGATCGAGACGCTCGACGCCGCGATGTCGACGGTGAGCGAGCTTCATCCCGACATGCAGACCAAGTTGCTCGAACGCGTCGCCAATCCGAGCGCCGACTTCGCCCGTGCCCTCGCGCTCACGGCGGTGCGCGAAGTGGCCGAAGAGACCGGCCTGTTGCTCGGCGTCAAAGGCGACGAGCCGCCGGCGGTGCCGGGCGAAATCTGGACCGAGTTCGCCAAGGCCCGCGTGCATCCCGACCTCGGCAATATCCATTTCATCGCCCGCGCCATCACCCCGCCGCGGCGGCCGAAGCGCTTCGACACGCGTTTCTTCACCGCCGATGCCAGCGCGGTCGCGCACAAAATCGAAGGCGTGGTGGGCCCGGACTCCGAACTGGTCGAACTCGCCTGGGTGCCGATCGAGGAAGCCACCCATCTCGACATGCCGACCATCACCGGGGTGGTGCTGGAAGAGCTCGCCGCCCGGGTCGCTGCCGGCATGGGCCACGATCTGCCGGTGCCGTTTTATTTCATGATCGAGCGGCAGTTCTTCCGGGAACTGCTGTAATCCCTGAAAAATTCGGGCTTTCTTGACATTTGCCCGTCCGGCGCTAGGTTCCGCGCCAATCGCCCTCTCCGCAGTTTCAAGGAATAAGTCATGGCCAAAGCCATCAGTCTGAAGATCAAGCTCGTGTCGAGCGCCGGGACCGGCCACTACTATGTGACCCGCAAGAACTCGCGCACCCAGACCGACAAGTTGGCGAAGAAGAAATACGACCCGATCGCCAAAAAGCACGTCGAGTACAAGGAATCCAAGATCAAGTGATCTTGGCGCAGGTCGTCAAATTTCGTCGGGGCGCGCGCAAGGCGCGCCCTTCGCATTTCTGCCGCTGGAAAGGTCCGACCGTAGAAGATCAGGCGGCGTCCGGTACGACCCGGTTGCGGCCGTCGCGTTTGGCGCGGTAGAGCGCGGTGTCGGCGCGCTTGAGGATCGCCGCGGCGTTGTCGCCTGAGTCGCCGCGCGCGGCGATGCCGATCGAGATCGTCACCTCGAGATTGCGCGCGCCCTGCTGGATCGCGAACGGCTCCGAAGCGATGCGCCGGCGCAGACGCTCGGCCACCATGGTCGCGACCGCCATATCGGTCTCCGGCATGACGATGACGAATTCCTCGCCGCCATAGCGGCAAGCGAGATCGATGTTGCGGATCGATTTGCGGATGCGCAATGCGAACTCGCGCAACACGTCGTCGCCGGCATCGTGGCCGTGATTGTCGTTGACCGCCTTGAAATAGTCGATGTCGACCACCAGCACCGCGATCGGTTTGCCGCGCGCGGCGGCCTGCTCGACTAGCGTCGCCAAATGCGTTTCCATGTAGCGGCGGTTGAACAGCCCGGTGAGCGCGTCGGTGATCGCCATTTCGATCGACATCTGCACGTTGTCGCGCAGCCGCTCGGTGTAACGTTTCTTCTTGATCTGGGTGCGTACGCGCGCCAGCATTTCGTTCTTGTCGATCGGGCGCAGCAGATAATCGTTCACGCCGATCTCGAGCCCGCGCACCAGGCGCGTATTGTTGTCGGCCTCGGCGATCGCCAGGATCGGCACGTTGCGGGTGCGATCGAGCGAACGCACCTGGCTGCACAGCCGCAGGCCGTCGAAATCTTTCAGGCCGAGCGACACGATCAGCAGGTCGTAATTGCCCTCGGCGGCATGAAACAGCGCCTCGCTCGGATTGGTTTCGATATCCACGGTGTGCTCGGCCGATAGCGTCGCCGCGACGCGCTCATAGGAGCTTTTCCGGTCATCGACGATCAGAATGCGGCCGTGACGGCCGGTTTCCGCCACCGCTTCGCGCTCCGGGCTTTCGATGCCGATTTCCTTGGACGTGAGCGCGCGCAGGCGCAGCTCGTCGGTCACCATCTTCAAGCGCGCCAGCGAGCGCACGCGCGCGATTAGCGCCACGTCGGTGACCGGCTTGGTGAGGAAATCGTCGGCGCCGGCCTCCAGGCCGCGCACGCGGTCGGACGGCTGATCGAGCGCGGTCACCATGATGACCGGGATATGATGTGTCAGCGGATTGGATTTGAGCTTGCGGCAGACCTCGAAGCCGTCCATGTCCGGCATCATCACGTCGAGCAGCACGATGTCACATTCGGCGCGCTCGCACAGCGCCAGCGCCTCGGGCCCGCTTTGCGCGGTGGTGACGTCGAAATATTCCGCCGACAGCCGCGCTTCCATGAGCTTGACGTTGGCGGGCACGTCGTCGACGACGAGAACACGGGCGGTCATGACTGCACCTTCAGGCCGGCCCGAGGAAATGACGGATGGTCTCGATGAACTTGCCGACCGAGATCGGCTTGGACAGATAGGCCTCGCAGCCGCCCTCGCGGATGCGCTCCTCGTCGCCCTTCATGGCGAAGGCGGTAACCGCCACCACCGGGATTGCCTTGAGTTCGGGATCGTCCTTGAGCCATTTGGTCACTTCGAGGCCGGATACTTCCGGCAACTGGATATCCATCAGAATCAGATCGGGCCGGTACTTACGCGCGAGGTCGAGCGCCTCGATGCCGTTGCGGGTCCCGACGGTTTGGTAGCCATGCGCTTCCAGGAGGTCATGGAAGAGCTTCATATTCAGCTCGTTGTCCTCCACGATCAGGACGGTCTTCGGCATTTCCACCGCCCTATTTGTCCCCAGCGCGTCCCCGACTCCGCGCGCCCGGCGTCGCCATGTCGCGCACGCTCGGGCATGATCACGCCACGGTAGTGCCGATATGTTACGGAAAGGCAAATTTGATCGATGAAACCAGGGCCTTCGTTAACCCAAGAAGCGGCAGAAGGGCTGGCAATTCAGGCGCTTACCTTTATTGCCGGGGACGGCGAGCGGCTCGGACGTTTCCTTGCCACCACCGGCATCGGCCCGGCCCAGATTCGCGCCGCCGCCCAAGAGCCGGGCTTCCTGATCGGCGTCTTGGACTATCTGGCCGGCGACGAGCGCCTGCTGTCGGCCTTTGCCGCCGAGACTGGCGTCAATCCGGCCGATATCGGCAAGGCGATTGCCGCGTTCGGCGACCACTGGGAGCGCGAGATACCGTGAGCTTCTGCCGCGATTGCCTGGCGGACGCGCCGGATACCGCAAAGCGCTGTCCGGCCTGCGGCTCGCCGCGGCTAGCGCGCCATCCCGAACTCGACCGCCTCACGATCGCGCATGTCGACTGCGACGCCTTCTACGCCACGATCGAAAAGCGCGACAATCCATCGCTGGTCGACAGACCGGTGATCGTCGGCGGCGGCAAACGCGGCGTGGTGGCGGCCGCCTGCTACGTCGCGCGCACCTACGGCATCCGCTCTGCGATGCCGATGTTCGAGGCGCTGCGGCGCTGCCCGCAGGCCACGGTGGTCAAACCGAACATGGCGAAATACAGCAAAGTCGGCCGCGAGGTGCGGCGCGCCATGCTGTCGCTCACGCCGTTGGTCGAGCCCTTGTCGATCGACGAGGCCTTCCTCGATTTGACCGGTACCGAGCGGCTGCACGGTATGAGCGCGGCCCGCGTGCTGGCGCGCTTCGCCGCACAAGTCGAGCGCGACCTCGGCATCACCGTGTCGATCGGCCTGTCGGCCAACAAGTTCCTCGCCAAGATCGCCTCCGACATGGACAAGCCGCGCGGCTTTGCCGTGCTCGGCCAGGACGAGGCCGCAGCATTTCTGGCGGGAAAGCCGGTCGGCTTCATCTACGGCGTCGGCGCGGTGAGCGCGGCCAAGCTCGCCGCCGACGGCTACCGGCTGATCGCCGACCTGCAACGCGCCGACGAACAAGACCTCATCCGCCGTTACGGCGAAGAAGGCGCCCGGCTTTGGCGGCTGGCGCGCGGGATCGATGCGCGCAATGTCGATCCGGAGCGCGACACCAAAAGCATTTCGGCCGAAACCACCTTCGAGCGGGACATCGGCGATTTCCGCCCGCTCGAGCAGCACCTATGGGATCTGACGGAACGGGTTTCGGCCCGGCTGAAAGCCAACGCCCTCGCCGGCTCGACGGTGACGCTCAAGCTCAAAAGCGCCGATTTCAAAACCCGCACGCGGGCGCGCGCGCTGGGCCATCCGACGCAACTGGCCGCCCGCATCTTCGCCGCCGGGCGCGACCTGCTCGCCCACGAGGTGGGCACGACCCGGTTCCGCCTGATCGGCGTCGGCGTTAGCCATCTGGAGGATTCCGCCGGCGACGATCTCGCCGACCTCATCGACCGCCGCGCGGCCGAGGCCGAGCATGCGGTGGATCGACTGCGCGCGAAGTTCGGCCGCGACGCGGTGGTGAAGGGACTGGCGCTGGAGGACGACTAGCCCATAATCCCGAAAATGGGATCCGGTTTTCGGAGAAGATCATGGGCAAAAGCAAATGCGCCCTTACGGGCAAGGCTTGGCGTTTTTCATCTCCAGCGACGTCATTTCGCCCTTGATGGTGAAATCGGCGTAGTCGAGCACCAGCGCGCGCGAAATGCCGTTCTCGTAAATTTCGAAGGAAATTGCATAGACCGGCGTCTGCTCGCCGGTCTGTTGCGCCGTGGCGCTTTCCTGCTCGAAATAACTGATGGTCACCGGCCAGCGCGTAAGCTTGGCAAGTTCGGGGGCCTTCGCCGTCGCGTCGTCCGGCGGCTTCGATCCCGGCGCGATCGGTCGGCCGATCACGGTGAGCGTATTGTAGAGTTTCTCGCCGGTTTCCGACCCGTCATATACCGGAAATTCCAGAATGGATTTGCCTTCACGCGCGGCGCTAATGATGCGGCGCATGTGTTGGGTCGGGAACACCGCGCTCACCGGAACAGTGAAGTTCTTGTCTTTCGGCTTGCTCAGATTGATCGCCACCGTCGTGGCATTGCGCTCGGCATGGCCATCGACCGCGTCGGTGCGCTTGTCGTCGAGCAGGTTTTCCGAGTTGAAGCGGAAAGCCTTGGCGTTGCCGTCTTCCCAGGTGGTGGAGCGCAGGTCGCTGAGCGCGGTCTTGCCCTCCGAATCGAGTTCGGAGACCTGCCGGAATTGGAGCTGGTAGCCGTCGCAGGCGTTGCCGGAAAAGTCGTACAGGATGCGACCGCGCACGGCTTCGACGCCGCGGCTGCCGCGCGATTTCGTCAACTTGAGGTCGTAGATCGCCCGATGCGGCGCCAGATACACCGTATCGGCGGCGGGCGCAGCCGCGGCCGGCAGATGCACCGCACCCGCGGCAAGGCCGATGGCCAGGACCGGCAGGATCAGCCGTTTGGCGAGTTGAAGCTTTTTCATCGGTACGGGCCTTCCGAAGGCAGCGCTGCAGCGGCGTCCGGGAAATGGTTCAAGCAAGATAAGGGCAAGATAGAGGCCGTTACCGCCGCCGACAACGGGCGCCATGCGTTTGCGCATGATCTTATTTTCGCGCCCCTGCGCCCGCTTGCGCGGACGGGCTTGATCGGCCAAGACAAGGCGACCATCGGGAGGATTTCATGGCCGGAATGATTGAACAAAAACTCGCAAGCCTCGGTATCAACCTGCCGACCCCGGCAAGCCCGATCGCCAATTATGTGCCGTTCGTGCGTAGCGGGAACCTGCTCGTTGTCTCCGGCCAGCTCTGCTTCGGCGCCGACGGCAAGCTGGCCGCCAAGGGCCAGCTCGGCCGCGGCGTCTCGATCGAGGACGGGCAGAAAGCGGCGCGCGCCTGCGCGGTCAATCTTCTGGCCCAGATCAAGGGCGCGCTCGGCGATCTCGACAAAGTTGCCCGCGTGGTGCGGCTCGGGGGCTTCATCAATTCGGCGCCCGGTTTCACCGACGGGCCGAAAGTGATGAACGGCGCTTCCGACCTGATGGTTGAAGTCTTCGGCGATAAAGGCCGCCATGCCCGCAGCACGGTGGGCGTCTCGGCACTCCCGGCCGACGCGGCGGTCGAAGTCGAAGGCATGTTCGAGTTGACCTGAAAGATGGCAGGCCTTGCCTGGCTTACTGCGCGGCCCCTCGCCCACCGCGGCCTTCATGACGCCACTGCGGGGGTAGTCGAGAATACCGCCTCCGCCTTTTCCGCGGCCATTGCCGGCGGCTACGGCATCGAAACCGACCTGCAAATCAGCGCCGATGGCGAGGCTATGGTGCATCACGACGACACTCTCGGCCGATTGACCGAGGGCCGCGGCCGGCTGGCCGATATGACGGCCGCCGAGATCAAACGGGCCCGCTTCAGGACCAGCACCGACCGCATCCTCGCCCTGGGCGAATTGTGCGATTTGGTGGCCGGCCGCGCAGCCCTGCTTTTGGAGCTCAAAAGCCACCTCGATGGCGACCGGCGGCTGGTCCAGCGCTGCACGGACGTGCTGGCGAACTATGCCGGGGCGGCGGCGGTGATGTCGTTCGATCCCGCCGTGATCGAAGTGGTGCGCTGGATCGCGCCCCATCTGACGCGCGGCATCGTCGCCGAGCGCGGCTATGCGCATCCCGAGTGGGATCGCTTCCCGCCTGCGGAAAAACGCCACATGGCGCTGCTCCTTCACGCCAACCGCACCCGCCCGCAATTCATCGCCTATGCGGTCAAGGATCTGCCGGCCGCGGCGCCGCTGATCGCGCGTATGATCTTCCAATTGCCGCTGCTGACCTGGACCGTGCGCAGCGAGGAAGACCGCCAGTGCGCGGCGCGCTGGGCGGACCAGATGATATTCGAAAGCATCCGCCCCTAATGGCCGAAGGGATGATCAACTTCGAACCATTTCCGGCATAAAGTCGGGGTAACAGACCGTCGCCCCGATGACCGACATGGAACTCCGCATTCGCATCGCGCAATCGCTCGCCGAAATTCCGGCCGTGGATTGGGATGCCTGCGGCGTCTTGGAGACAGTTAAACGAACATGTGTGGATAACTCGTCCCCAGAGTTACCCACACGAGGACAAGTCACTAACCCGTTTATATCCCATGATTTTCTGTCTTCACTTGAAGCCTCGCTTTCGGTCGGCGGGCGCACGGGCTGGCAGCCGCGCCATCTGCTGGCGGAAGACGCCAACGGCGTCCTGCTGGGGGCGGCGCCCTGTTATGTGAAAACCCACTCGCGCGGCGAATACGTCTTCGACGCGGGCTGGGCCGAGGCTTTCGAGCACGCGGGCGGCGACTATTACCCCAAGCTCCAGGTGGCGGTGCCATTCACGCCGGTGACCGGCCCTCGCCTGCTGGCGCGCCCCGGTCCGCTGGCCGATACGGTGCGCGGCGCACTCGCCGACGCGCTAGTGGAGATCACCACGACCAACGAGCTATCGTCGGCTCACGTCACCTTTCTCACCGAGCCGGAGTGGCGCGCGCTCGGCGAGCGCGGCTTCCTGCAACGCACCGACCAGCAATTCCACTGGGAGAATGCCGGCTACGCCAGCTTCGACGATTTCCTTTGCCGCCTCGCGTCGCGCAAGCGCAAGGCCATTCGCCGCGAACGCAAGGAGGCGCTTGAACCCAGCATCGAGGTGGCGTGGCTGACCGGGTCCGACCTCACCGAAGCGGTATGGGACGCCTTTTTCGACTTCTACATGGACACCGGCTCGCGCAAATGGGGCCGGCCTTATCTCACCCGCAAATTCTTTTCGATCGTCGGCGAAAAGATGGGCGACCGCACCTTGCTGGTGATGGCCAAACGCGCCGGACGTTGGATCGGCGGCGCCCTTAATTTCATCGGTCCCGAGGCCATCTATGGCCGAAACTGGGGCGCCGTCGAGCACCATCCGTTTCTGCACTTCGAGCTGTGCTACTATCAGGCGATCGACTACGCGATCGCCCACAAGCTCGCGCGCGTCGAGGCCGGCGCCCAGGGCGAGCACAAGCTCGCGCGCGGCTACTTGCCGAAGACCACCTACTCCGCGCATTTCATCGCCAATCCGGCGTTGCGGCGGGCGGTGGCCGAGTATCTGGCGCGCGAGCGGGCCTATGTGCGGGCGGCCAGCGAAGAGCTTGCGGCGCTGGCGCCGTTCCGCAAGGATTTGGTGGAGCAGGACTAGAGTCGGGACCGACCGGGAGCTGACGATGCCGAGCTACGATCCGAAGAACATTTTCGCCAAGATCCTGCGCGGCGAATTGCCGAGCTACAAGGTCTACGAGGACGACAAGGCCTTCGCTTTCCTCGACATCATGCCGCGCGCGCCAGGTCACGCGCTGGTGCTGCCGAAGGCGCCGGCCCGCAACGTCTTCGACGTCAGCCCCGATGATTTCGCGCATGTCATGGGGGTGGCGCAAAGGGTCGCCAAGGCCGCCATGAAGGCCTTCGAGGCCGACGGCGTCACATTGCAGCAATTCAACGAGGGCGCCGGCGGACAGGTGGTGTTCCACCTGCACGTTCATGTAATCCCGCGCAAGACCGGCGTTGCCATGAAGCCGCCGGCAGCCGAAAAGGAAAAGCCGGAAGTGTTGGCCAGAAACGCTAAGAAGCTCGCCGCGGCCATCGCCGCCGGATGATGCACGCCTCAATGCGCGAATAGAAAGCCGCCTACCAGCAGCGCAGCCTCGCCGGCCAGCACGCCAGCGAATACCGAGCGCTTCACCGCCAAGAACGCCAGAAATCCGAATACCGCGGCACTCACCCGCACGCTGAGCGGTATGCCCGCCAGCGCGCCGGCCGGAAATAGGATCAACTGGGCGATGACGCCGGCGAGGATCGCGGTCGCCACCGCGCGCAACCACACCACGATCTGGGAATCCTCATTGAGCCCGCGCGCCAGCACCAAGCCGAGCACGCGCCAGATCTCGTTCGGCAGAAATCCCACCAACACCAGCAACAAATAGGGCCACAAAGCGATACGTATCGCGCGACCTCGCGCAAGCGGTGAATTCCGTGGGCGAGCGAGCCGCCGACCACGCCGGTCCACATCAGGTCGAGACCGACATGCCAGAAGGTCAGCAGCGGACCGATGATGAGGCCGAGCGCCAGCGCCAGCCGGTCCACCATTTGCCGCGCATTGCGCGCGGTCGAGATCAGGAACGACATCGGCGTCAGGAACAGCAGCGCGCCCGCGAATAGCGGCGGCAGCCCGGCCGCCAAGTGAAAGCCGGCGAAGCCGAAGATCACTGCCGTGCCCTGATAGCCGACCGACAGGCCGTTGCAGAACGCGATGCGCCGCTCGCGCGGCAATCCGGGCAGCAGCCGCAGCGATTCCACCCACATACTCACGGACGTGAAGTGCGTGGGCAGCAGCAGATCGCGCAGCCGCGTGCCCGGGCCGCGCAGCAGCGGCAGCAGCGCCACCACCATGGGAAACAGCCGGATCGCGCTCAAGCCTACCGCGATCGCGCCTTCGATCGGCGTCGCGCCCAGGCCGAGCGAGGAAATTGAGGATCACCTGGGCCGGCGCGGCCCATATGAGGATCGACGACAGCGCCAGCCACCACGACGAAAAGCCATAGTCATGGGCGAGCGCACCCATGCCGATATAAGTGCCCGCGAGCACCAGGAAGAACAGCGAGGTCCACGCCGATTTCACCCCGCCGAAGAAGGCAGCCGCCGTCGAATTGAAGGTGCCGGGCGCGGACATGAGAAGCGGCTCTCATGTCTCATAGCACCGCCGCGCGCGCAACCGGCGGGGCCCGCATGCGGTACCCGCGAAATGCGAAGGCCGGGCGTGAAGGCCCGGCCTTGCCTATTGGTTCTCGAAGCGAAGCTTCAGACCTTCGCCAGCGGCACTTTCGGCACCGTGCTGCGCTTGGCTTTGGGCCGCGGCGACGAGCGGCGCTTGGCCTTGGGCCGCACGGCCGGCAGTTTCTCCGGTTTCGGCGTCACCGGCCCGTCGAGGAACTCGAAGCCGAGCTTGTCGCGGCCGGCCTCGTCCTTGCTGACGACGACGCGCACGTGACCGCCGTCCTTCAGGTGCCCGAACANNCCTGGATCACGCGCGCCATCGGGCGGGCGCCCATCAATTCGTCGTAGCCGTTGGCGATCAGCCAGCGCGCGGCCTCTTCCGACAGCTCGATGGTGACGTTGCGGTCGCCGAGTTGCGCCTCGAGCTGGAGCACGAACTTCTCGACCACCTTGGCAATGATCTCCTGCGACAGATGCGCGAAGGTAATGGTGGCGTCGAGCCGGTTGCGGAACTCGGGCGAGAACATGCGGCTGATCGCTTCGGTATCGTCGCCTTCCCGCTTCGACCGGGTGAAGCCGAAAGCGGCCTTGGCCATGTCGGACGCGCCGGCATTGGTGGTCATGATTAGGATCACGTTGCGGAAGTCGACCTGCTTGCCGTTGTGGTCTGTGAGCTTGCCGTGATCCATGA
>PMAF01000095.1:0-170 GCA_003152455.1 Hyphomicrobiales bacterium | reverse complement strand
GTCTTGCCGACGCCGGTCGGGCCGGAGAACAGGTAGCAGCCGATCGGTTTCTCCGGCTCGCGCAAGCCGGCGCGCGCCAGCTTGATCGAGGCCGACAGCGACTCGATCGCCTTGTCCTGACCGTAGACGGTCGTTTTCAGCGTGTGCTCGAGATGCCGAAGCACTTCGGC
>PMAF01000152.1 GCA_003152455.1 Hyphomicrobiales bacterium | reverse complement strand
TTGATCAGCATCGGCAGATTGATGCCGGCCAGCACTTCGACCTTGGGCTGGCTCATGACCGAAATGGCGAGATTGGAGGGCGTGCCGCCGAACATGTCGGTGAGAATGGCGACCCCGTCACCGCTGTCGACCCGCTTGACCGCGTCGACGATATTCTTGCGGCACTGTTCGACGTCGTCGTCGGGGCCGATCGTGATCGCCTCGATCTGGCGCTGCGGGCCCACCACATGCTCAAGCGCTGAGCGAAACTCGATGGCGAGCCGCCCGTGGGTCACAAGTACGAGGCCGATCATCCCAAACTCCTCGCGGGCGCTACGCTGCGCCGCACGAATGGGGGCGCATTGAGGCCCATTCGAAGGCCCGTTGCAAGGGCTTGCCTCGCTATATAAGCGCTCTGTTGCACTGCGAAAAGGTGGGGCCAAAGGGGGCTCTGAGGTGTCCGTTTCGGCGCGGCGAATCCTAGGCCCGTTATGGTTAATTTTTTCTACCGAACGTTGGGAGCCGGGGGTTAGCCCAGTTGCAGGCCTATGGTCAATTGGCCGCGGGAAGTGTCTTGAGGAAGGCCAGCACCATCGCGGCGGCCGGCATGCCCGGCGCCACCGCAAGCCGCGGCAGGGAAACACCGTCAATGACGGCTTTTCCGGCGTCTTGGCCGGGGTGCCGGGTGGCGTCACCGGCCACTAGATCCACGACCAGGCCGACGGCGGCCACCGGCTCATAGGCCAGGCGCCTGATGCCGAGGCCGTAGATTTCGATCATCCCGGCCAGCGCTGGAGCGGGGCGTACCAGCAACCGGCCGCCATGGAGTTCGACGTGAACGCGGTCGTCGCCGACGAGCCGGGCGAAAGGCAGGGCGCCCGATTCCGCCTTTTGCAGCAGATCCCAGACCAATTGCGATTTGCCGGAGCCGGCCGGCCCGCGGATCAGCGCCGCCTTCGGCCCGATCAGCACGGCGGAAGCGTGGATGGTTGCCGTGTCGGCGGCCATCACGTCGCCGCCGGCAGCCACACCACGAAGCGGGCGCCGAGCACGCGCGGCTGTTGGCCAGCGGCGGCGACGCTGGTGCGGTTCTCGACCCGGATGCTGCCGCCGTGGGCTTCGACGATCTGCTTGGTGATCGAAAGGCCGAGCCCGGAATTCTGCCCGAAGCCCTGATCCGGCCGGTCGGTGTAGAAGCGCTCGAAGATCTTATCCAAGGCTTCCGGGCGGATGCCCGGACCGTCATCGTCGACCACGATTTCGATCTCGGTCTTGAGCCGGCGGCAGGTGACGCGCACGGTGCCGCCGGGAGCGGAGAACGAGCGGGCATTGTCGATCAGATTGCTGACGACCTGGCCGAGCCGCGAGTCATGGCCCGGAGCCTTGAATGTCGCCTTGCCGCCGCCTTCGAAGGCGAGCGTCACGCTGACGTCGTTCGGGCGTACCTCGTTGGCGGCAGTGACCAGCGCGTCGAGCAATTTGGCGAAGTCGACCGGGGCGGCCTCCTGACGCTGAAGCTCGGCGTCGAGACGGCTGGCGTCGGAAATGTCCGAGATCAGTCGGTCGAGCCGTTTCACGTCGTGCTCGATGACGTCGAGCAGGCGCTTGCGGTTCGCGTCGGTCTTGGCCATGGGCAGCGTTTCCACCGCCGAGCGCAGCGAGGTGAGCGGGTTGCGTAATTCGTGCGCCACGTCGGCGGCGAAGCTTTCGATCGCCTCGATGCGGGTATAGAGCGCGTTGGTCATTTCGCGCAGCGCGCCCGAAAGGTCGCCGATTTCGTCGCGCCGGCGGGTGAAATCGGGGATTTCGACGCGGCTGCGGATGCGCCGGCGAACGCGCTCGGCGCCATCAGCGAGGCGGCGCACCGGGCCGGCGATGGTGCCGGCCAGCAGCATGGAGAGCACCACCATGACGGCGGCGGCGACCAGGAATACCTTGACGATGGCGAGCCGCTCGGCCTCCACCATGTCGTCGATGTCGGCGCCTTGGGTCGAGAGCATCAGGGCACCGCGCACCGCGCGGAAGCGCTGCACCGGCACGGCGACCGAGACGATCACCTCGCCGCGGTCGTTGACCCGCACCATGCTGGCATGCAGCCCGCCGAGCGCCTGTTCGACCTCCGCATAGCCCTTGCCGTTTTCCGGTCCGAGCTCTTTGTAGAGCGGCAGGTCGCCGCGCCCGAACCAGCGGCGTATGGCGGTGAAGGTGCGCTCGATGATGCCGGGATTTTCGGTGTCCGGCGGCGGCAGGTCGAAACGCAACACGTCGCCGCGCCCGTAGAGATTGCGGCTGTCGAGGATCAGCACGCCGTCGCGATCGTAGATGCGCGCGCGCGTCTTGGTCGGCGACACCAGCCGGCGCAGCACCGGCGCCACACGCTCCGGGTTGATCGGGAATTCGATGCCGGATTGCGCCTCGTCGGACGGCCCGTAACTCTGGCCGGCCTGCAATTCCAAGAGCCGTTCGGGATCGATGGTGACGGCGTCGCTTTCTACCGTCGCCGAGGCGGCAATGGCGCCGGCGATGATCTCGCTCTGCACCAAGAGGCTCTGCACGCGCGCGTCGATCAGGCCGGCGCGGAATTGCGAGAGATAGAGCACGCCGACCACCAGCGCGACCAGGCCGGTGAGATTGAGGAAGACGATGCGGCGGGTAAGGCTGGAAAAACTTTGCGAGACGAAAAATGCCCAAACCGAACGCAGCGGCCGCCGGATCGCGTCGAAGCGCTTGCGCGCGGGACGCGAGGTTTCCTCGCCGGGCCTTTCGGCTTCGGCGTTTGGCGCCAGACTTTCGGCGGTTCGATCGAGCACGTCGTTCAATCCAGCCGGGTTGATCGTGGACAGTTTACCGCCGCATGATCTTATCCGAAAAACGGTACTCATGCTTCGGGATCATGCGGGCTTGCGCGTGCCCCGTGATTTTACCGCAAGCCGGGACGCCGTGTCAGTCCGTCAGGACCGGCCCATCGTTAAAAACGCGTCATGTTTCCTTGAAACGATAACCGACGCCGTAGAGTGTCTCGATCATCTCGAAGTCGTCGTCGACGACCTTGAATTTCTTGCGCAGGCGCTTGATGTGGCTGTCGATGGTGCGGTCGTCGACATAGATGTGCTCGCCATAGGCGCCGTCCATCAGCTGGTCGCGGCTCTTGACGTGACCCGGGCGCATGGCGAGCGATTTCAGGATGAGGAACTCGGTCACCGTCAGATCGACGTCCTGGGCGCGCCAAGTGCATTGATGGCGGCCGGGATCGAGGATCAGGTCGCCGCGCTGGATCACCGGCTCGGAGACGACGTCGCCGCCGCCGCGGGTGATCTCGCCCCGGCGCAGCAGCGCGCGAATGCGCTCGACCAGCAGCCGCTGCGAGAATGGCTTCTTGATGTAATCGTCGGCGCCCATGCGCAGGCCCAGCACCTCGTCGACCTCGTCGTCCTTCGAAGTCAGGAAGATCACCGGCATGGCGCCCTGCTTGCGCAGATGCCCGAGCAGCTCCATCCCGTCCATGCGCGGCATCTTGATGTCGAGGATGGCGAGATCGGCCGGCTGCGCGGTCAGCGCTTTCAGCGCCTCGCTGCCCTCGGAATAGCAGCGCACGGCGAAGCCCTCGGCTTCGAGTGCCACCGACAGCGAGGCCAGGATGTTGCGGTCGTCGTCGACCAAGGCGATGGTGTTGGCCAAGCGAGAAACCTTTCTACGGGGCCGGAATTGGGCGGCATCCTTGCGGACCAATCATGGCGAGTTTAGGGCGAATCGGCGGAGGACGCTTCAGGACAGCGCCCCGCGCCTCCAGTTGCGACAGATTATGGCGGACCCGCTCGGCCGCGCAACCACGGTCAGGGCCCTTGCGCGGGGGGCAACCGCGCGGCTAGATCGCTGCCATGGCTGGAAACAAGCTCGAGGCGCTGGGCGAGAAAGCGCGAGCGTTGTTGCGCAATGCGGTTCGCGTATCGCTGGCGACGCTCGATGCGAGCGGCGCGCCTTACGCCTCCCTGGTGCTGGTGGCGAGCGACGAGGATGCGGCGCCGATCCTGCTGCTCTCCGACCTCGCCGAGCATGCCAAGAACCTGAAGCGCGATCCGCGCGCCTCGCTGCTGATCGACGGCACCGCGGGCTTCGCCGATGCGCTATCCGGGCCGCGCGTCACGCTGATGGGGAGCCTGGCGCGCGGCGATCCGGCCCGGTTGAAGCCGCACTTCCTCGCCCGCCATCCCGAGGCATCCCTCTATGCCGGCTTTGGCGATTTCGCCTGCTACCGCATGGAGGTGGCGCGGGCGCATCTGGTCGAGGGCTTCGGCCGCATCGACTGGATCGAGGCCGAGGATTTCCTCGACCATACGCCCTAACCGCCGCTTTTCCGCGCCGATCGGGGCTTTCCGGGCAAAGTTGCAGAAGCCGGATAAGCCCTATATTTTGGCCACAAGCCGGCGGGAGCGCGATGGGGGTCGGGTCGCGTCCAACTCAATGCCGGCATTGGATTCCGCACCCGAGGAGGTTTCGCCGTGACAGATGCCGCCCAGACCGTGACCGGTCTCGCTTCGAGTTATGGCCTGCAGGAGCAGGGCTTCCGCAACCTGGCCGGGGCGCATTGGAACCTCTCGGTTCCGTTGCTCTATGAGCATGCCATCCGCAATCGCGAGGGCGAGCTGGGCGCGGGCGGCTCCTTCGTCGCGCGCACCGGTGCTTTCACCGGCCGGACGCCGAAGGACAAGTACATCGTCGAGGAAGCCAGCAGCAAAGGCGACATCGACTGGAACGCGATCAACCAGAAGCTGCCCGAGGGCACCTTCGACAGCATGCACCGCCGTATCCTGGCCTATTACCAGGGCCAGCAGATGTTCGTGCAGGACCTCCATTGCGGCGCCGATCCCGCCTATCGGCTGAAGGTGCGCGTCGCGACGCNNAACCACGTGCCGGATTTCACCATCCTGCACGCGCCGCATTTTTTCGCGACGCATGAGCAGGACGGCATTCGCTCGGATACTTTCATCATGGTGAATTTCGCCAAGAAGCTGGTGCTGATCGGCGGCACCGAATACGCCGGCGAGATCAAGAAATCGGTGTTCGGCTATCTCAACTACATGCTGCCGGCCAAGGACGTGCTGCCGATGCATTGCTCGGCCAATGTCGGCCCCAAGGGTGACGCCGCGATCTTCTTTGGCCTCTCCGGCACCGGCAAGACGACGCT